>JAUJMI010000230.1 GCA_030446945.1 Longimicrobium sp.
CGAGCAAGGGCTACATCGAGGTCTCGACCAACTGGACGGGGAGCTCCTCGACCGCCGGGTACTACGGCACCGGGTACTACTACGCCAACACCGAGGCGATCTCCGACCCGGCCACCTTCTGGTTCTACCTGCCTGCGGCGGCCACCAAGACGATCGACGCCTGGTGGACCTCCGGCTCCAACCGCTCGAGCACCGCGCCGTTCGTCGCGTGGAACGCCAGCGGCACCAAGCTGGGCACCGTGTACGCGGACCAGACCATCAACGGTGGCAAGTGGAACCAGCTGGGCAGCTACAGCTTCTCGGCCGGGTGGAACAAGATCCAGCTGTCCCGCTGGACCACCGCCGGATACGTGGTGATCGCGGACGCCGTCCGCATCCGCTGACCGGCTGAGTGGCAACGCTTCACGGCGCGCGGACTTCCGCGCGCCGTGAAGTTTTCTCCGCACCCAACCGCCTGAGGTCCCCCATGCGTATCCTGCGTGCCGTCACGGCGCTCGCCATGCTGGCGACGATCGCCGCCTGCAACGACGACGGCGTGGTCGCCCCGAGCGCGGCCGGGGACGCCGCGGTGGACCGGGGGATCGTGGACCCGGCAAAGGGGCCGGTGCGCACCGGCTGGATCATCGGCGAGGACGGGAGGACGCCGGTGAAGATCGGCTACCAGGTGGTCAACGGCCACGCCATCTACGACGGCGACGTGGGCCTGGGGCCCGCGGACCGCATCGCGGCCACGGCGGAGGAGGCCGTGCGCGGCATGCGTCCCGGCAACACACGCCCCACCTTCTCCCTGCACTACAGCGGCGCCTCCATCTGGTCGGACACCAAGGGAGTGATCGCCGTGCGCGAGGTGTTCTCGCCCACCAACCTGTGGTCGGCGCTCACGCAGATCGAGAAGCAGGTGCCCGGCATCGACTTCGTGCCGTACAACGGGCAGTACCGCCACATCGTGGTCTACTACGGCAACGGCTCCAACTACTACAACGGCTGCTACAACGGCGCCTGCGAGATCTACATCGGCAGCGCGAGCGCGTCCAAGCAGCTGATCATGCACGAGTTCGGGCACGGGCTGGGCTACCAGCACGAGCAGAAGCGGTGCGACCGCGACAGCTACATCAAGATGATCGACGCCAACCCGTACCCGGACCAGTTCTCCACCGCGTGCGAATGGGTGCAGATGGGCGGCTACGATCTGACTTCCATCATGCACTACAACTCGCGCGAGTTCGGGCGGCTGCACTTCACGGACTGGAACGGCTACGAGGTGTGCGGCTACTGGTGCCGCAGCGACCTCTCCGCCGGCGACGCGGCCGCATGGCGCAAGCTGTACCCGGCCTCCACCATCATCGTGGACAGCAACAACGCCAACAACGACGGGACGGTGGCGAAGTACGAGGTGTCGGCCAACTGGAGCATCGGGAGCAGCTCCGGCTACTACGGCACCGGATACAACTACGCCAGCACGCAGGCGATCTCGGACCCGGCGACCTTCTGGTTCTACCTGCCGGCGGCGGCCACCAGGACCATCGACGCCTGGTGGGTGGCGGGGAGCAACCGCTCCACGACGACGCCGTACATCGCGTTCAACGCCAGCGGGACGAAGCTGGGCACCGTGTACGCGAACCAGCAGACCAATGGCAGCAAGTGGAACGCGCTGGGGTCGTACAGCTTCTCGGCGGGATGGAACAAGATCCAGCTCTCGCGCTGGACCACGGAAGGATACGTGGTGATCGCGGACGCCATCCGCGTGCGGTAGGCTGAAGGTGACGGTCCCGGGCTCCGGCGCACTCCGCGCCGGGGCCCGTCCTACTCTCAACGGGTCTGCCCATGCTACCCTCTCTCGCTCGCCGCGCGGCGCTTCCGGCGCTCCTCCTGGCTCTGGCCGCGTGCCGGGATGCCACCTCTCCGCCGACGCAGCGCCTCGCGCCCCCGGCCGAGGGGCCGCGCCTGGCCGCCACTCCGGCCTGGGCGGAGGCGCGCGCCCTGTGGGTGTCGCGCTTCGAATACGACTCGCCCACCAAGATCGCCACCATCATGCAAAAGGCGGCCGACGCCAACTTCAACGTGGTGTACTTCCAGGTGCGCGGCGCGGGCGACGCATTCTACAAGTCGTCGCTGGAGCCGTGCTCGGTGGGCCTCTGCGGCCACCTGGGCGGCACCCCGAGCTGGGACCCGCTCGCCGTCGCGATCCAGGAGGCGCACTCGCGCGGGCTGCAGCTCCACGCCTGGCTCAACGCGTTCGCCGGGTGGGGCGCGGGGAGCACCACCAGCTGCGGCTACCTCCAGGAGTCCGACGCCGGCAACCCGCGCCACATGCTGCTGGCGCACCCGGAGTGGAAGGTGGTGGACAACGCGGGCGTCACGCACCCCTGCCCCAACCCGGAGGAGTACGTCTACGTATCGCCGGGGTACGCCGGCGCGCGCACGCACCTGGCGCGCGTGGCCGCCGACATCGCGCGGCGCTACGACGTCGACGGCGTGCAACTGGACCGCATCCGCCTGCCGGGGACGAAGTGGTCGCACGACAAGGCGAGCCTGGCCGCCTTCGGCAAGGACCCGGCGGCCTACCCGGCCGAGTGGGCGAACTTCCGCCGCTCGCTCATCGACCTGGCGGTGAAGGAGGTCTACGACAGCGTGGGAGCGGTCAAGCCGAAGCTCCCCATCTCCGGCGCCATCTGGCAGATCTACACCGACCAGTGGGGGTGGAACTCGTCGCAGGGCTACACGCAGTACTACCAGGACCCGTACGCCTGGGCGACCGGCGGGTACTTCGACGTGGGCGTGCCCATGACGTACTACACCATCGACGCGGCGTACTGCGACCACGCGGACTGGGCCTGCCTGCTGGACGACCACCTCCAGCGCCTGCAGGCCAACGGCGGCCGCCACGCGTACATCGGCATCGGCGCCAAGAACGGGGCCGCCGAGGTGGAGAAGCAGATCAAGCTGGCGCGGCAGCAGGGCGCCAAGGGCGTCTCCATCTACTCGTACGGGACCGTGGAGAGTGGGGGCATCTGGTCCGTGCTCAAGGGGGGCGTCTTCGCGCAGAAGGCGTCGGTGCCGCCGCAGCACTGGAAGACGCCCTGCTGCACGGACATCGTGGTGGACAACGCCAACAGCCGCAACAACACCGCGGTGGCGTACGCGGAGGCATCCTCGAACTGGACCGCCGCCACCGCCACGCCGGGGTACTACGCCATCGACTACCGGCACGCCTCTACCAAGGCGATCTCGGATCCGGCTACCTTTTGGTTCTATCTCCCCACGGGGGGCAGCCGCACGGTGTCGGCGTGGTGGACCTCGGGCTCCAACCGCTCCTCCACCGCGCCGTACATCATCTACGACGCGAATGGGACGAAGCTGGCCACCGTGTACGTCAACCAGCAGGCGAACGGCGGCAAGTGGAACGCGCTGGGGACGTGGACCTTCACCGCGGGCTGGAACAAGGTGCAGCTCTCCCGCTGGACCACCTCCGGCTATCAGGTGATCGCCGACGCCGTCCGCGCGCATTAGCGCTGGCCTATCCGCCGCGGGCGCGGTACCATGCTCCGCATCCGCCGGGCCTTTCGCTCGACCGCGCCCCCGTCCTCCGGGGGCGCACCGCACAACCATCCTGGATCCAGATGCGACCCACCCGCTCCAGCCTGCTGATTCTCCTCCTGGGCGCCGGGTGCCGCGGCGACGAGCCCCAGATGGCGTTCGTCTCCGAGCGCGGCGGCACGCACGAGATCCGCGTCCTCACCCGCTCCGGCGACGACCGGCCGCTGGCGTCCGCGGGCGCCGGCGCGGGGCTGTTCCCCATCGCATTCGCCCCCAGCGACCCCTCGCTCCTCGCCGTGCGCGTGGCCGACACCGGAACGGGTCCCGAGGAGCAGCTCGTGCTCGTGCCCATGGAGGGCGGGAAGCCGCGCCCGATCGGCCCGCTGGCCGCCCGGGCGCGCAACGGGTCGTGGTCGCCGGACGGCAAGTGGATCGCGTTCGAGAGCAGCGCGCAGAGCTTCCGCGACCTGTACCGGATGACCGTGGACGGCAAGCACGTGCGCCGCCTGACCGACAACCGCGAGGGGAACTTCGAGCCCGAGGTCTCCCCGGACGGCAAGTGGATCGCCTTCGTCAGCAGCCGTGACGGCGACGCGGAGCTGTACGTGATGCCCGCGCGCGGCGGACCTGCGCGCCGCCTCACCGCTTTTCACCGCGACGACTGGAGCCCGCGCTGGTCGCCGGACGGAAGCCGCATCGCGTTCCTGAGCAACCGTGGGAACAGCGACCGCATCTACGTGATCGACGCCGACGGCTCCGATATCACGCGGCTGACCGACCGGACGGACGCGCAGCCGAGCCCCGACGAGCAGGAGATGGACCCCGCCTGGTCGCCGGATGGGCGCGAGATCGCCTACACCTTTCGCACCCGCGACGGCAGATCCGCCATCCGCATCGCGGACGCAGCCACGGGGAAGTGGCGCAGCATATCGGACGGCAAGGGCAAGGACTGGATGCCCGCCTGGTCCCCGGACGGCCGCCAGATCGCCTTCTCATCCGAGCGCGGCGGCGACACCGATCTGTACCGGATTACGGCGGACGGGAAGGAGGTCACGCGCCTGACCAGCGCGCGCGGCGCGGACTGGCTGCCGAGGTGGGTGCGGTAGGCCCTCACCCGGCAGCTTACAGCTGCCACCCTCTCTCACAAAACGCTGTGGGAGAGGGGACCTGGGGCCGGTGCGCGGGGCAGGCGCTCCTTGCCCGCGATGACGTCTTCTAGGGGCAGCCCCGCCTGGACCCCCGTGCTTTCCCCCGCTGCCGATCCTGCCGCTACGCGCTGATGCATGCAACGCCCCTCCCCCAGCAGTTTGGGGGAGGGGCAGCGGGGTGGGGGCCGCCGGGCCTACGGCGCCACGTCGTGGAAGGTCAGCGACTTCTCGCGCTCAACGGTGGTGCGCAGCGTCCACTCGCTGTCGAAGAGGACGAGGGGGGCCTCCTTGGCATCGTACACCAGGGTGCGCCCGTGGCCGCCGGAGAGAGCGTGGATGGCATCGGCGGGGCCCTGCACCCAGCGGGCGAAGCGGTACGACATCGGCTCCAGGCGCGCCTTCACGCCGTACTCGTGCTCCAGGCGGTGCAGCAGCACGTCGAACTGCAGCTGCCCCACCGCGCCCACGATGGGCGTGGTGCCCGCGTACGTCTCGGAGTAGAACACCTGCGCGGCGCCCTCCTCGGAGAGCTGCTGCAGGCCGGTGTCCAGCTGCTTGCGCTTCATCGGGTCACCGATGAGGATGCGCGAGAAGTGCTGCGGTGAGAAGCGGGGGATCCCCGCGAACTCCAGGTCGCCGTTGGCCGAGAGCGTGTCGCCGATGCGCAGGTTGCCGCGGTCGTGGATGCCGATCACGTCGCCGGGCCACGCTTCCTCGATGTGCGTGCGCTCGCGCGCCAGGAACTGCGTGGGCGCGGCGAGGCGCATCGGCTTGCCGGTGCGGACGTGCTTCACCTGCATCCCCGCCTCGAAGTGTCCGCTGCACACCCGCACGAAGGCGATGCGGTCGCGGTGCTTCGGGTCCATGTTCGCCTGGATCTTGAACACGAAGCCGGTGAAGTGCGGGTCCTCCGGCTCCACCGTCCCCGTGCTCGCCTCGCGCGCCGTGGGCGACGGGGCGAGCTCCAGGAACTTCGCCAGGAACGGCTCCACCCCGAAGTTGGTGAGCGCGCTGCCGAAGAAGGTGGGCGACACCTCCCCGCGCAGAAAGGCCTCGGGATCGAACTCCTCCCCCGCCAGGTCCAGCAGTTCGACGTCGTTCATCAGCTGCTCGTACGCGGAGTCGCCGATGCGCTCGTGCACGTCCGGGTCGTCCAGCGTCACCACGTCCGTCTCCACGCGGCTGGAGCCGTGGTCCTCCCCCTTTTCGAAGAGGTGGATGCGCCGCGTGTCGCGGTTGTACACCCCCACGAAGCGGTCGCCCGAGGTGATGGGCCAGGTAACCGGATAGCACTTGAGCCCCAGGTCGCGCTCCACGTCGTCCAGCAGCTGCAGCGGGTCCGCGCCCGGGCGGTCGCACTTGTTGACAAAGGTGAAGATGGGGGTGCGCCGGCGGTGGCAGACCTCGAAGAGTTGCCGCGTCCGCTCCTCCACGCCCTTGCGGTTGTCCAGCAGCATCACCGCGCTGTCGGCCGCGATCAGGGTGCGGTAGGTGTCTTCGGAGAAGTCCGCGTGCCCCGGCGTGTCCAGCAGGTTGACCGCGCGTCCCAGGTACTCGAACTGGAGGACGGAGGAGGTCACGGAGATGCCGCGCTCCTGCTCCATCTGCATCCAGTC
>JAUJMI010000231.1 GCA_030446945.1 Longimicrobium sp.
AGCCGCGCGTTGGCGGCCATCTGCACGACCTGTGTGGGAGAGCAGTGCCCGTCCGAGGCGTGGGTGTGGATGTGCAGGTCGATCCGTTTCATGCATCCCCAGGATGAGAAATCGCCGGCGGGCCCCGGTGGCCGCCGGTAAAGGATGCATCCCCCGCGCCCGCTTGGAAAGGCGTGTTCAGCGGCGAAGCGCCAGCCTGATGCCGAAACCGGGGGCACCGGGGTGGGGCACCGGGGTGTGAATCGCGCCCGTACGAGGGCATTGGTCGAAAAGACAGCCCCCGGCGCGGTTCGGCGGCGGGGGCTGTTCGTGCTCCAGATCTGGGTCCGGCTCAGGCGGCGGTGGCGCGCTCGCTGAGTACGGTGATGACGTTGTCGACGACCTGGAGGAAGCCGCCGGAGACCTGGAAGCGCAGGGTCTCACGGCCGTTCTCGATGCGCAGGACGCCCTCACCCAACAGTGCCATGAGCGGGGCGTGGCCCCGCAGGATGCCGAGCTGGCCGTTCCACGCCGGGGCCACCACCGAAGTGGCGTCGCCCTCGTACACCGTCTGCTCGGGCGAGAGGACGGAGACGCGCATGGCGCCCGCGCCCGCGGCGGGGGCCGCCATCAGCCGCCCTGCTCCAGGCGCTGCGCCTTGTCGATGGCGCCCTGGATGCCGCCCACCATGTAGAACGCCTGCTCCGGGAGGTGGTCGAACTCGCCGCTCACCACGCGCTCGAACGACTCCACGGTGTCCTCGAGCTTCACGTACTCGCCCGGCGTGCCCGTGAACTGCTCGGCCACGAAGAACGGCTGCGACAGGAAGCGCTGGATGCGCCGCGCCCGGCCCACGATCACCTTGTCCTCTTCGGTGAGCTCGTCCATCCCCAGGATGGCGATGATGTCCTGCAGCTCCTTGTAGCGCTGCAGGATGCGCTGCACCGAGGTGGCCGTGCGGTAGTGCCGCTCGCCGATGTACTGCGGGTCCAGGATTCGGCTGGTCGAGTCGAGCGGGTCCACGGCCGGGTAGATGCCCAGCTCCGAGATCGCGCGCGAGAGCACCGTGGTGGCGTCCAGGTGCGCGAACGCGGTGGCCGGCGCCGGGTCGGTGAGGTCGTCGGCCGGCACGTAGATGGCCTGCACCGAGGTGATGGAGCCCTCGTGCGTCGAGGTGATGCGCTCCTGCAGGGCGCCCATCTCGGTGGCCAGCGTCGGCTGGTAGCCCACGGCCGAGGGCATGCGGCCCAGGAGCGCGGACACCTCGGAGCCGGCCTGCGTGAAGCGGAAGATGTTGTCCACGAAGAAGAGCACGTCCTGCTTCTCCACGTCGCGGAAGTACTCGGCCACGGTGAGGCCGGTGAGCGCCACGCGCAGGCGCGCGCCCGGCGGCTCGTTCATCTGCCCGTACACCAGCGCCACGTTGGACTCGGCGAGGTTCTCTTCCTTGATGAGCCCCGCCTCCTTGAACTCCAGCCAGAGGTCGGTGCCCTCGCGGGTGCGCTCGCCGACGCCGGCGAACACGGAGCGGCCGCCGTGGCCGCGCGCGATGTTGTTGATCAGCTCCTGGATGACCACCGTCTTGCCCACGCCGGCGCCGCCGAAGAGGCCGATCTTGCCCCCCTTCACGTACGGGGTGAGGAGGTCGATCACCTTGATCCCCGTCTCCAGCACCTCGGCCTTGGCCTCCAGGTCCACGAAGCGGGGGGCCGGGCGGTGGATCGGCCAGCGCAGCGTGTCGGCCGGGATGACGCCGGACTCGTCCACCGGCTGCCCCAGCACGTTGAGGATGCGCCCCAGCGCCGGAGCGCCCACCGGCACGGTGATGGGCGAGCCCAGGTCGAGCACGTCCATGCCGCGCACCACGCCGTCGGTGGACTCCATGGCCACGGCGCGCACCTGGTGGCGGCCGATGTGCTGCTGCACCTCGAGCGTGATGTCGAGCGCCGGCTGGTCGCCGTTCGCCGCGCGCGTCACGCGCAGGGCGTTGTAGATGTCCGGAAGGTGGCCTTCGAACTCGGCGTCGATCACCGGGCCGATGACCTGCACGACGCGGCCCGCCTTGACGGCGCCGGTCGGGATGGTGGCCTGCTCAGGGGCAACGGTAGCCATTTGGGTCTCCTGTTATTCGAGGGCCGCGGCGCCGCCGACGATCTCGGCGATTTCCTGCGTGATCGCGGCCTGGCGCACCCGGTTGTAGGTGCGGGTCAGGGCGTTGAGCATGTCGCCGGCGTTGTCGGTTGCGTTCTTCATGGCGGTGCGCTGGGCACCGTAGAAGCCCGCCGTGGTCTCCACCAGCGCCCGGTACACCCCGTTCCGCACGTACAGCGGCAGGATGCGCCCCAGGATCTCGTCGGCCCCGGGCTCCAGCACGTAGTCCACCTCGCCGCCGCGCCCGGTGTCTTCCGGCGCCTGCACGGGCAGGAGCTGGAGGGTGGTGGGCGGGGTGGAGAGCGCCGAGTTGAACTTGGCGTACACCACGTACACCGCGTCGAAGTCGCCGGCCACGAAGCCGTCCATAAGCGAGTTGACGAGGCGCTCGGCGTCCTCGGCGGACGGGCGGTCGCCGATGTCGCTCACCGCGTTCCCCAGCGTCTCGCCCTGGTAGCGGAAGAAGGAGATCCCCTTCTTTCCGGAGACGTGGAGCTCCACCTCCACGCCGCGCCCCCGCAGGTCGCGCAGGAGGTTGCGGCCTTCGCGGATCAGGTTGGCGTTGAAGGCGCCGCTCAGCCCGCGGTTGGAGGTAAGGAGGAGCACCGCCGCGCGCCGCACCGCCGCCGGCTGGCGGAGGAGCGGGTAGCGCGCCGCCAGCTCCGGCGTAAGGAGCCGCCCGATCACCTCACCGAGCCGCTCCGCGTACGGCCGTGCGGCGGCCACGCGGTCCTGCGCGCGCTTGAGCTTGGACGTGGCGACCATCTCCATCGTCCGCGTGATCTTGCGCGTGTTCTGGACCGAGCGGATGCGGCCCTTGAGTTCTCTGGCTTTGGCCATGGTCTTTAGGGATTAGGGATCAGGGAATAGGGAATAGGGATCAGCAGTTACTAATCCCTGATCCCTATTCCCTATTCCCTGCCGTTAGTAGCTCTGCCGCGCGCCCGCCGCGTTCCCTTCCGGCCGGGCGGCGAGACGAAGCTGCTCCTCGCTCATGTGCCGGTCGGCGGCGGTCTCGTTCAGGATCGGCGAGTTGGCGTAGCTCTCGGTGCCCACCGGCGAGTGCGGGTCGGCAAAGAGCTCGGCGTAGTGCTCGATGGCGCGCACCAGCGCCTGCTCGTTCTCCTTGGACAGGTCGCGCGTGTTGCGGATGTCGTCCAGGATCTCCGGGTGCTGCGTGCGCAAAAAGATGTGGAAGTCGCGCCCCCACGCCTGCACCTGCGCCACGTCCACGTTGTCCAGGTAGCCGTTGGTCAGCGCGTAGATGGTGGCCACCTGGTACTCCACCGGCATGGGCGAGTACTGGCCCTGCTTCAGCACCTCCACCGAGCGGGCGCCGCGCGCAAGCTGGCGCTGCGTCACCGGGTCCAGCTCCGATCCGAAGGCGGCGAACGCCTCCAGCTCGCGGTACTGCGCCAGCTCGCCCTTGAGCTTGCCGGCCACCTTCTTCATGGCCTTGATCTGCGCCGCGCCGCCCACGCGCGACACCGAGATGCCCACGTTCACCGCCGGGCGCACGCCGGAGTAGAAGAGGTTCGACTCCAGGAAGATCTGCCCGTCGGTGATGGAGATCACGTTGGTCGGGATGTACGCCGACACGTCACCGGCCTGCGTCTCGATGATGGGGAGCGCAGTCAGGGAGCCGCCGCCCATCTCGTCCGAGAGCTTGGCCGCGCGCTCCAGGAGGCGCGAGTGCAGGTAGAAGACGTCGCCGGGGTACGCCTCGCGCCCCGGGGGGCGGCGCAGCACCAGCGACATCTGCCGGTACGCCACGGCCTGCTTGCTGAGGTCGTCGTACACGCACAGGGTGGGAAGGCCCTTCCCCTGCTCGTTCTTGGTGTACATGAAGTACTCGGCCAGCGCGGTGCCGGCGTACGGCGCGATGTACTGCATGGGCGCCGGGTCGCTGGCCGAGGCGGCGACCACGATGGTGTAGTCCATGGCGCCCGCGTCGGTAAGGCGCTGCACCACGCCCGCGATCGTCGAGTTCTTTTGGCCGATGGCCACGTACACGCAGATGACGCCCTGGCCCTTCTGGTTGATGATGGCGTCGATGGCGACGGCCGTCTTCCCCGTGCCGCGGTCGCCGATGATCAGCTCGCGCTGCCCGCGGCCGATGGGGATCAGCGCGTCGATCGCCTTGATCCCCGTCTGCATCGGCTCCTTCACCGGCTGGCGGAGGACGATGCCGGGCGCCACCACGTCCACCGCGCGGCGGCCGACGGAGGCGATAGGGCCGCGGCCGTCCACCGGCTCGCCCAGCGGGTTGACGACGCGCCCCAGGTAGGCCGGGCCCACCGGGATGTCGAAGACGCGGCCCGTGCGGCGGACGCGGTCGCCCTCCTGGATGACCGTCCAGTCGCCCATGACCACGGCGCCGATGTTGTCCTCTTCCAGGTTCAGCGCCAGCGCGCTCACCACCTGGCCGCTCTCGGTGGCGGTGACCTCCAGCAGCTCGCTGGACATGGCGCCGCCCAGGCCGTAGATGCGCGCGATCCCGTCCTTGACCTCCAGGACCTCGCCCACCTCTTCGGCGGTGAAGTTGTTCTCGAACCGCTCGATCTCGCCGAGCAGAACGTTCTTGATCTCGCTGGCCCGGAGCTGGGTATCGACCGCCATCGTTTATCCTCGTTTCAGGTCCGGCGTGCGCCGCCGGTGCTCATCACTGTGCTTGCGTGCTGCCTGTTAAACCGCTGGGTCCCGCCGGTTCGCCTTCAGGTGCCGGCCGGGAGGTACGCTTCCATCAGCCTGCGGCGCAGCCCGGCCGCCTGGCTCCGCACGGAGCCGTCCATGATCTGGTCGCCCACCTTGAGCACCATCCCGCCCAGCAGCTCGGGGTCCACGTGGAAAGTGGGGATCACCTCGCGCCCGAAGCGCGTCTGCAGCGACCGGCGGATCTCCTCCTGGAGCGCGGCGTCCGGCGCGTGCGAGATGGTGACGTCCATCCGCAGCCGCCCCATCATCTCGTCCACCCGCTCGCGGTACGCCAGGGCGATCTCGCGCAGGAGCGAATCGCGGCGCTTGTCCACCACCACCAGCACGAAGCGCAGAAAGAGCTCGGGGACCCTGCCCCCAAGCGCGCCGCGGAGCGCCGCCTTCTTGGCGTCCATGGAGATGGCCGGCGCCGAAAGGAAGGCGCGGATGCGCGGCTCCGTGTTCAGCAGGCTGGCCAGCTCGTCGGCGGCCGCCTGGAACTCGACCGCCGTGTTGGCGCCGCCGTTGCGCTGCGCCAGCGTAAGGAGCGTGTCCGCGTAGTTGCGCGCGATGACCTCGGAGCGCACGGGTCAGACCCCCGCGCCGACGGCCGGCTGTGTGGCCACCTGCCCCAGGTACTCGCGCACCAGGCGGCGGTTGTCCTCGTCGTCCAGGTTGCGGCGCACCAGGCGCTCGGCGGCGCGCATGGAGACCTCCACGGCCTCGCGGCGCACGGCCTGCAGCGCGCCCTCGCGCTCGGCGACGATGTCCTGGCGGGCGCGCTGCAGCATGGCTTCCTGCTCGCGGCGCGTCTCGGCCAGCATCTCGGTGCGGATGCGCTCGGCGCTGGTGCGGCCCTCGTTGACCGCCTCCTGCACGCGGGCGCGGGTCTCCTCCAGGATGCGCCGGTTCTCCTCCATCATGGCGGCGGCCTCGGCGCGGTCGCGCTCGGCGGCGGAGGCCAGCTCGCGGAGGTTGGCCTCGCGGGCCTCCACGGCGCCCAGGATCTTGGGGAAGGCGAACTTCGAGAGGACCCCCAGGACGATCACGAACACCACGATCGTCCAGAAGGTGAGCCCGATGTTCGGCGACAGCAGCCCGGGCGGCGCCTCGTGCTCCTGCGCCGTCAGGGGCGCGGCGGAGCCGAGGAGGAGCAGGGCCGAGTGAGCGATAGTGGAGCGGCGCATATCCGTTTGCCGGTTCGAGTCCGGTTCGATAGAAAGAACGATCGGGGTGGCCGGCCCCCCCCGGGGCGGCCCGCCGGCGGGCGCGGCCCGGGTTTTCCCACACCCGCGAAGACCCCGCCCGCGGCCCCGAAACCCCCCACCAAGGGGTACAGCCGGGCGCCCTCCCCGAATGCGGGCCCAAAACAAGCCCCGCGGCTGGTTGTGACGGGGGAATCCGGCGGGGGGGGCCCGCCCACCCCATCGCGGGG
>JAUJMI010000232.1 GCA_030446945.1 Longimicrobium sp.
GAAGGGGTTTTCTGTGCCTTTCCGTTCTTCTCCTCTTCTCCGTGTGAGATCTTTCAAGCCAGCGGCTTGCGGGCGGCGAGGAGGATGCGGGGGCCGTCCAGGCGCTCACTGGTGCGCGAGGTGTAGCTGTTGAAGGTGCGCACGTCCTCAAAGCCCGCCGCCCCGAGGTGGTGTTGGAGCTCGGGGAGGGTGGTCATTCCGTAGCGGTGGACGAGGCGGGCTTCGGATTGGCCGCTGTGGGCAAAGACGTACTCGTCGGTGGTGGTGAGGGTGGCGGCGTGGAAGTCGATCTCCTGGGTGCGGTGGAGCGTCACCGTCTCGCCGTGGGCCTGGAAGGTGTAGGGGTGCGGCGGGCGGGGGTTCTTGAGGATCCAGAGGAAGTTGGGGAGGTCTAGGAACACCACGCCCCCCGGCTTGAGCGCATCGTGAATGCGCCGGAGTGCCTCGGCGCGCTCGGCGGGGGTGAGCAGGTGCGCGAACGAGCTGTTCACCGCCACCACGAGCTCGAACTCGCCGCATTGCGCGATGTCCAGGAAGCCGCCCTGGAGGACGCTCACGCGGCGGCTCGATCGGGCGACGCTGTGGGAGGCAGCGACGAAGTCGGAGTTGGGCTCCATCCCGGTGACGCGCCAGCGGAGACGGTCGAGCGGCGCGAGGAGACGGCCGGGGCCGCAGCCCGCGTCCAGGAGGTGCAGCGGCTGCGGGAGCTCGTACGCGGCTGCCAGCTCGCGCAGGAACTCCACGATGTGCGCCGGATCGGAGTCCGACGCGATGTACAGCTCAGCGAGATCCGGCATCGATGGCGCGGGTGCGGGGGGGCGGAAGATGCGGGGAAAAAGGTACGCCCCGGCACGGCCGCGCGGGAGCCCGCCCCTCGCCGCGGGAGCCCGGCGGCGGTATAGTGTCGCGAGAGGCCGCGGCGGGAACGGGACGTGCGGCTACGGAACGACTACGCAGGGCGGGCGTGGCCCCGCACGGCTCACCAACAGGTACGGGAGGAAGCATGCGCCGGGAAGAGGGCGACGATCAGGACCATGACCAGGAAGAAGACCAGACAGCCAACGAGAAGTCGGCCTCGGCGCTTACCGAAGGCGTGCGCGACCGGCTGTTCAAGAATCGCACGCTCATCATCAGCGGCGCCATCAACCAGCAGCTCGTCTCCAACGTCATGGGGCAGCTCCTGGCGATGGCCGCCGATTCGGACGAGCCGATCAACATCTTCATCAACTCGCAGGGCGGCCACGTGGAGTCCGGCGACACGATCCACGACGTGATCCGCTTCATCAACCCGCGGGTGAGGATGATCGGGACGGGGTGGGTGGCGAGCGCGGGGGCGCTGATCTTCGTGGCGGTGCCGCTCGAGGACCGCTTCGCGCTCCCCAACACGCGCTTCCTCCTGCACCAGCCGGCGGGCGGCGCCGGCGGCACCGCGGCCGACATCGCCATCGAGGCGCAGGAGATCGTGCGCATGCGCGAGCGCATCAACCGCATCTTCAGCGAGCAGACCGGGCAGTCGATCGAGCGGATCGAGAACGACACGCGCCGCAACTTCTGGCTGAACGTCGACGCGGCCCGGGAGTACGGCCTGGTGAAGCACATCGTCCGCAGCATGGACGAGGTCAAGTAGCTTTCGCGTCGGACCTGCCGCGGGGGAGGCGCCGTCGCTCGGTGCCTCCCCCGCGCTGTGTCCGCCCCCGATTCGCGCCCCCATGCACGGATTCGCCGCGATCCCCGCCCTCGTCGTCCGCAGGCGCGCCGCGCTGGACCGAGCCGCGCTGGCCGCATCCATCACGCTCCCGCTCGCCTTCGCGGCGGCGGCGCTGGTGGTGGACGACTGGCGCGCGCGGCGGTTCCTGGTGGCGTACGTGGCACCGTTCTTCGTAGCGTTCCCGCTCTGGGTGCGCACCCGGCTGGCGCGGCCGTGGGGCGGGCGCGAGATGGCGGTGGACGGCGCCGTGTCGCTGCTCGGCGCGCTGCGCTTCGTGGGGAGCTTCCTCCCGTTCTCCGGGCACACCCTCTTCTTCGTGTACTCCCTGCTCACCACGCGTCCTGCATGGTACCGGGTGCTGGCCCTGCTGCTCCTGGCTGGGACGGCGTACTTCAAGCTGTCGGTGTGGAGCGACCCTCGTTCGTTCACGATGGGCATCGTGCTGGCGCTGGCGTTCGCGGCGCTTCACCGGAGGGTTGCGACGTGACCTTTGACGAGTTCGAGCGGCGGGCGCGCGAGATCTTCGACGAGATCCCGCCCGAGCTGCGCCACGGCGTCGCGTACCTCCAGGTGTCGCGCCGGGCGATGGCGCACCCGGAGCTCCCCGACGTGTTCACGCTGGGCGAGTGCGCGACCGGCGAGTACGACGTGGAGACCGGCCTGGGCGACGAGATCCGCTCCGGCGTGCACCTGTACTACGGCTCCTTCCTCGCCCTCTCCCGCGAGTACGACGACTTCGACTGGGAGGGCGAGCTGTGGGAGACGATCACCCACGAGGTCCGCCACCACCGCGAGTCTGCCGCCGGCGAGGACGACCTGGAGGAGATGGACTACGCCGAGGACGAGAACTTCCGCCGCCGCGAGGGCGAGCCGTACGATCCGCTCTTCTACCGCGCCGGCGAGCCCGCCGGCCCCGACCGCTGGGAGGTCGACGGCGACCTCTTCATCGAGCGCTCCCTGGACGCGCGCGAGCTCGCGGCGTTGCCGGAGATCCGCGTGGAGGTGGAGGGCGTGGAGCACACCTTCCCCCCGCCCGCCGAGCTGGGCGACGTGCACGTCATCTATCTCCTCGGCCTGCGCGATGAAGGCGAGGTCGCCCTGGTCCTGATCCGCCGCCGCAACGCCTGGGAGTCGCTGCGCGCGATGTTCGCGGGCGGAACGCCGCGGGTGCTGGAGTCGGAGGTGGAGCTGGGCGGACCCGGGTAGCGCGGCATGGGTAGAGGCGGGGCGGGGAGGCAGACACGCGGGGCCGCCCCCACGAGATCTGCGCGACCCGCACATACCTATGCCGGCGCCTGGGCGTCGGGCCGCGAGGTGACGAGTGGGGGACGGGGCCTGCCGGAGCGCATCAAACCCAACCCCGTCCCCCAGGCAGTTTTTTGGGGGAGGGGGATGCGTCGCGGAGCGACGCTGGGGGAGAGGGCCCCTACGCGCACGGCACGCTCAGCGCGAACACCGACCCGCGGTCCGGGAATTCGAACCACACCTTCCCCCCCGCCGCCTCGATCGCCTCGCGCACCAGCGAGAGGCCCAGGCCGGTGCCCTCCTCGCCGGTGACGGTGCCCTCGTGGGCGCGGAAGAAGCGCGTGAAGAGCTGCTCGCGCGCGTCCAGCGGCACCCCCAGTCCGTTGTCGCGCACCCGCACCACGATCTCGCAGCCGCCCTCCTTCTCGCGCAGCTCGCCCTCGATGCGGGCCCAGGGGCGCGGCTCGCCGGGGTCGCGGTACTTGACGGCGTTGGAGACGTAGTTGGAGAGCGCCAGCTCCAGCGGCGCCGCCGGGACCTCGGCCCGGGGGAGGTCGTCCGCGATCTGCACCTCCACCCCGCGCGCCTCGGCGAACTCGCGCAGCTGCCGCCGCACCTCGCCCGCCACGTCCGCCAGCAGGACGTTGCGGGCGGGGGCGCCGTCCGTATCGATGCGCGAGAGCTCCAGGAGGGTGCCCAGCGTGTCCTTCATCGCGGCGACGTTGCGCGCGGCGATATCCACGAAACGCCTGCGCTGCTTCGGGTCCTCGGCCACCCAGTCCTCCGCCAGCATCTCCAGCGCGCCGCCCGCGGAGCCGATGCGGTTCTTGAGCTCGTGCGTGACGGCGCGGTTGAAGCCGCGCAGCCGGTCCTCGCGGTCGCGCGTGCGCTCGTCCGCCAGGCGCAGGAAGTGGCTGGTGGTGTACTGCTGGATCACGGCGATGGAGCGGAAGACGCGGTGCCCGCACACCAGCAGCTCGCCGCGGCCGCACGGCTCCTCCACCTCATCCGCCGTGTGCACGAGGAAGTCGAAGAGCACGCCGCCCAGGATCTCGTACTCGCGCAGGATCTGGTGCGCGTCGAAGCCTTGGGTGTGGCGCAGCTCGCCCAGCTCCACCGCCTTGGCGACCACCGGCGTGTCGGCCGTGATCTCGTCCGCCGGGTCTTCCAGGTAGCGCGCGATCCCGTCGATGAGGAGCGGCACGTGGTTCAGCAGCTCGTCGGTCGGGAAGATGTCGTTGGGCTGCAGGGTGACGCGCTCGGCGATGCGGCTGAGCCACCGTTCCACCAGATCTTCCCGCCCCGTGCGCATGCGCTGCGCCAGGGTGGCGGCGAGGGGACACTCTCGGATTGCGCTCATCGGATGGGGCCCGGGTACCCGTGATCTGCGAACCCGGGGGGCAGGGGCAATCTCCATTCCGCGCGCTCGCACTTTCGCCGCAAGCCGCCCTCCGGCTACCTTCGCGGCGCCCGGTTTGCAGGCTGCGCGCGTGCACCCAGAGAACCGTTCCAGGGAGGGTGGATTGAGCGAGATCGTGGAGTCGGAGGGGCTCGCCGCGCGCGGGCCGCTGGTGACACCGTACGAGCTGGTGTTTGGCGAGGGCGGGCTGGAGGAGCGCGTCTTCCCCGACATCCTGGCCGAGGCCGAGGCGCAGGCAGAGGACCCCGCGCGCCGCGAGCGCTTCGGCTTCCTCTCCGTGGTGGCGGAGGCGCTGCGCGCCGTGGTGCCGGACGAGGCGACGGCGGAGGTGCTGGAGGAGTACCGCCTCCTCTTCTATCACGGCTTCAACTTCTGGCGCTTCGGCCGGCGGCTGTACGTGCTGGAGCCGGCGACCGCGCGATTCCTGGTGGAGGCCGCGCCGCGCATGTCCGGATGGGAGCTGAAGCTTCCCTATCCTTCGGTGTACGTGCAGCTTCCGCCGCGTCTGTTCTGGGCCAGCATCGCCATCGACGCGCCGCCGGAGCCGGTGGACGGCTTCTTCGCCATCCAGACGCAGGGGATCGATCCGCTGGGACCGGGGTTCAGCGACCTCCAGGTGCTGATGGTGCTGGGGGTGCGGCGCGAGCGCGCGGGGTTCAGCGTGATTCCCTTCGACACGGAGGTGGGCCCCGGCATCCCCACGGATTGGGCGGAGGCGCCGGGGCGCGAGGGTGCGCCGGACTTCGCCAACATCCTTCCCGGGGGCGAGATCGCGGGGCTCTACTCGATCCTGACGAACACCGAGGCGCTCAAGCTGCTGGCGCGCGCCCTCTGGTACATCGACACGCAGGCGGGCGAGATCCCGGCCGAGACCGCGCCCGAGCGGCGCGCCGGGGAACCTGCGGGGGGCATCCCCCTGTCGCGGCTCCCGTTCCAGCGCGTGCGGCTGCCGGACGGGGGATGAACGCCGCCGGCGCCGCCGCCGTCCTCGCCGAGATCGCCATGCTCATGGAGGTGGTGGGCGGCGATCCCTTTCGCGCCCGCGCCTTCCAGAACGCGGCGCGCCAGCTGGAGGGCTCCGGCGCCGACCTCGAGGCTCTCGCGCTTTCCGGAGCGCTGACCTCGCTGCCGGGAGTCGGCGAGGGGATCGCGGGCATCGTGGAGGAGCTGGTGCGCACCGGCCGCTCGGGGATGCACGAGCGGCTGGTGGCGGAGACGCCGGTGGGGCTGTACGACCTGATGAAGATCAAGGGGCTCGGCGCCAAGCGCATCCGCACCCTGTACGCCGAGCTGGGGATCGATTCGCTCGATTCGCTGGAGGAGGCCGCGCGCGCCGGCCGCATCGCCACCCTCCCCGGCTTCGGCGCCAAGACGGTGACGTCGATCCTGGAGGGGATCGCCTCGGCGCGCGACCTGCGCGGCAAGCGCCGCATCGTGCACGCGCTGGACGTGGCGGAGCGGCTCGTGGAGCACGTCCGCACCCTCCCCGGCGTCTCCGCCGCGGAGCTCGCCGGTCCGTTGCGGCGCCGGATGGAGGTCGTCTCCTCCATCGACCTCGTCGCCGCCACCGACCGCGCGGAGGAGACGCTGGCGGCCTTCCGTACGCTGGGCGAGCACACGGCGGGCGCGTGCGAGCGGGAGGGCCGCGCCGAGGTGCGCTTCAGCGACGGCTTCGCGGCGAGCCTGGCGTGCGTCCCCGCCGACCGCTTTGGCGCCGCGCTGGCGGTGTGGACGGGGAGCGAGGCGCACGTGGCGGAGCTTGCGGAGCGCGCCCGCGAGCGGGGCCTGGTGCTGAGGCCGGACCGGCTCGGCGGCATCGCCACGCCCACCGAGGAGGCGCT
>JAUJMI010000233.1:0-1793 GCA_030446945.1 Longimicrobium sp.
ACACAGAGCCGCAGGGGTAAAGGGAAAGGAGAACGGAAACAACTCACTCTGTTCTTCCTGTCCTCTTCCACTGTGTGAAGCGCTTCTTCCCGAATGCACATCGATTCCTGAGAACCGGTGTTACACCCACTCCCGAGCGTCCGAAATGAACTCCGCCCACCGACCATCCCGAAGCTGGAGCAGGAACCGAGTCGCCGTCGCGCTGGCGGCGCTGGCGGCGGGCTGCTCCGATCCGAGCGGCCCGCCAGATCCACAGCCCGGCCCGCCGGTGGAGGAGGCGGCGCCGGAGATGGCGAGAGAGACGCGCGGGCTGTGGATCGCCACCGTGGCCAACATCGACTGGCCCACCCGGCCCACGTTGACCGGCGACCAGCAGCGCGCAGAGATGGTGGACATCCTGACGCGCGCGGCGGCGGCCGGGATCAACACGATCGTCTTCCAGGTGAGGCCCGCCGCGGACGCGCTCTACCCCAGCACGCTGGAGCCGTGGGCGTCGATGCTGACGGGCACGCAGGGAACGGATCCCGGCTACGACCCGCTCGCCTTCGCCATCCAGGAGGCGCACGCGCGGGGGATGGAGCTGCACGCGTGGATCAACCCCTTCCGCGCCGGAAACACGGCCGACTCGGCGAAGCTCGCGCCGTCGCACCTGTTCAACACGCGCCGGGAGCTGGTGCGGGTGTACGGCACGCAGCTGTGGCTCGACCCGGGCGAGCCCGAGGCGCAGGAGCACTCGATGCGCGTCGTCGCCGACATCGCGCGGCGATACGATGTGGACGCCGTGCACGCGGACGACTACTTCTATCCGTACGTGCAGAACGACGCGGCGGGCCGGGCGATCCCCTTTCCCGACGACGCGACGTACGCGCGGCACGGCGCCGGGATGGCGCGTGACGACTGGCGGCGCGCCAACATCGACCGCTTCGTCGAGCGGATGTACCGGGAGGTGCACGCCATCAAGCCGACGATCAAGGTGGGGATCTCGCCGTTCGGCATCTGGCGCCCCGGCTTCCCGGCCGGCGTGCAGGGGCTGGATGCCTACGCGTCCATCTACGCGGACTCGCGGAAGTGGCTGCAGGAGGGGTGGGTGGACTACCTGGCGCCACAGCTCTACTGGGCGATCACGGCGCCGCGGCAGAGCTATCCGGCGCTGCTGGACTGGTGGTTCGAGCAGAACACGCGCGGGCGCCACGTGTGGCCGGGGCTCGCCGCATACCGGGTGAACAACGGAACCGCGAGCGCCTTCACCCTCCAGGAGATCCCCGATCAGATCCGGCTGACCCGCGCGCGACGGGCGGGCACGGGGCACTTCCTCTACAACACCACCTGGGCGCTCCGGCGGAACGACCTCGCCGCGCTTCTCGCGGGCGACCTGTACCGCGAGGCGGCGCTGGTGCCCGCGTCGCCATGGCTGGACCCGGCGCCGCCCCCGGCCCCGGCGCTCGCCAGCTCCGGCGGCACCGTCCAGATCAAGCCCGCGGCCGGCGAGCCCGCGCGCTGGTGGGCGGTCCGCACACGAGCCGCGGGTGCGTGGAAGGCGCGCGTCCAATTCGCCTCCCAGCGCTCGGTGAGCACGGACGGCGGCGTGGACCGGGTGCTGGTGCAGGCGGTGGACCAGGCAGGGAACCTCAGCCCGGCCGCGGAGTGGCGGCGGCCGTGAGCTCCCCCCGGGACCAGCGGCCAGGACGCTCCCGATGCGGGATCCGGCGATGCTCCTGCTGGCCGCGCTTCTCGCTTTCCCGCCATCGCCTGCCGCTGGGCAGACGGCCAGGATCCATCCCGTGGACCGGGGG
>JAUJMI010000233.1:1893-6193 GCA_030446945.1 Longimicrobium sp.
GGCGGCCGCTGGTACATGACGACCCTGGTGGCCGGCGACTGACCGCCCGGCGCACATCCCCTGACGGTGGAGACCGATGCCATTGCCCATCGTATTGCAGCGCGGCGGGGGGGAGACCCTCCTGGCCGCAGGCACGCAGACGACGATCAAACTCCGCGGTCATGCGACCGGCGGGCGCTTTTCCCGTCACCGAGTATGCTCTGCCGGCCGGCTTCCCCGGCCCTCCGCCGCACGTGCACGCCACCTTCGAACATGCCTGGTACGTGCTGGACGGCACCATCCGCGTGCAGATAGGCGGCGAGACCATCGAGTTGGGAGCGGGCGCATTCGCCTTCGTGCCCGCGGGCACTCCGCACGCCTTCGGCAACCCGGGTGACGCCCCCGCGCGGATGCTGGCCATCGACACGCCGGGCGGGCTGGAGGGGTACTACGAGGAGCTTGCCAGCGCCTTCCCGCCCGGTACGCCGCTGGACAGGCAAGTTGTGGCCGGAATCCAACAGCGTTACGATACGCGTCCCGGCTGAGCGGCGCGCAGAGCCTCCCCGCCCCCCGCGAAGTGAGACACGGCGCATCCGGTTCGGAAAGGAGAGCGGAAGTCGCTCCAGCGGTGCGTACGCGGATACGGGCTGCCCGCAACGTCGGTGTCGGTGCGCACCAGGCGATCTCCGCTTTCCGAAGCGCCGGGGACATCGTGCCCGCGGTGGCCGCCTACGGCACGTGGACGCTCGTGGGCGTGGGAGCGCTCCTCGCCCCGCGCATGCTGGGGCTCCGCACACCCGCGGAGATCGCCGCCTCACCCGAGCTGCAGCGGCGCGTCCACGCGCGCCGGCCGCTGGTGGTGGCGGTCATCGCAGTGCTCGCCTCGGCGCTCGTTCTCGCGAACGTGCTCAACTAGACAGGAGACCGCCGATGCGCGTAACCGGGTGGAGCAATGGCGGAGGCACTTACGGCATACGAATCGGATCGCGGAATAGGAGCAAGTTCTTCGATGTGAACTGGACCGAGATCGAGGTGGAGATCGACGGTGAAGTTCACCGTTTGGCGCTCACCGATGGGTTTCGGCGAAAATGCCCCGAGTTCCGGGACCGCGGTGGACCCGTCATCCGCGAGTGGCTTCGACGCAATCGCACCCTCAGCTGGCCGAAAGGCCCGCCTCCGTCGATGGAGCTGACTCCGCTGGGCGGCAACCAGTTCCGTCTGGATGCCTGACCGATTCAGGTAAGCGTCTCGCGCTCGCGCAGTCGTACCCATTTTTCCATCCTCATGCCCGCGGAGCATCGAAAATGAAGACCCCCTTTCTCTTTCTTGCCCTCCTGATCGTCCCGCTCGGCGCGGCGGCGCAGGAGAGCCCGCCTGCGACCACCGACCCGGAGGTGCGACCGTGTTCGGTGACGGTGCCTGGCACCGATGTCACGGGGTGGAAGGAGGTGCGGGCGGCGGGATTCACTTTCTGCGTGCCGGCGAGCTGGCGGCCGGCCGGACGCGCCCGCAACGGCGTGGACGCGCGCACCTGGCGCGGGGCCGGCGGCGAGGTGACGTGGGGAACCGGCACGTACCGGTCGACGACGACCATCACCACCGTGGTGACGGTCCGGTCGGGCGATCCCCTCCCCGCACCACCCGCCGGCCAGGTGAACCGCTTCACCGAGGTGATCGGCGGGAGCGTGGCCGACCTGTGGGACAACCAGTTCGACGGGAAGCACTACACGGGCGCGAAGTGGGCCCGGCCGTCGGTGTACGTCGCGGGCGAGTCGCGGGACGCCATGACTGCCCGTCTTCAGCTCCAGGTCTACCGCACCGTGCGCTTTGCGCAGCCCTGAAGGCCTTCCGCGACCATCCACCCCGTGGGGAATCGGCATGGAATCCGAGAACAAGCGGACGGTGCGCAGGTACATGGAAGGGTTCACGAGGAGCGATCACGCGCAGATCCTGTCGTGCCTCACGGAGGACGTGGAGTGGATCATCCCCGGCATGTTCCACCGCACGGGCAAGGAAGCGTTCGACAGCGAAATCGAGAACGAGGCGTTCGTGGGCAGCCCCGCGATTGAGCTCCATCGCCTGACGGAAGAGAGCGACGTGGTGGTGGCGGAGGGCACGGTCCGCTCCGCGCGCAGGGCGGGCGGCAAGCTCCACGCGGTGTTCTGCGGCGTGTTCGTCATGCGCGACGCAAAGGTGCGGATGCTGACGTCGTACCTCGCGATCCTCGAGTAGTAGAGGCGGGGCGGATCTCGCTAAGACTGCAATGAGCCCCGCTGTTCACGACGTTCAGAGCCCGAAGCAGTAGAACAGCGCGTCGCCGCCCGTGCCGCGGAGGTTCTCCTGGCTGCACCCGCGCGACGCGTGCGCGGAGTTCCAAGAGGTGGGGGCCTGCCCGCCGCCCGTGCGGTCGTGGTGGCCCACCTGGGCGCTGCCGGTGCCGCTGCTCGTCCAGTTGGCGCAGGTGCGGTCCTCGGCGATCTGGAAGGCGGTGCCGTCCGCCTGCGAGCCGGTCAGGATGTCGTGGCGGTTGGGAGTGTCGCCGCGCCCGTTGACGACTTCGCCGCGCTCGTTGAGCGACGTCTGCTTGTTGAGGCCGTTGGAGTCCGCGTGCAGCTCGGCGACGCTGGCGGCCACCCGCACGCCGCGCGCGTTGTGCCAGGGGCCGCTGCCGATGCGATCGCGCGCGTTCACGGCCGGCTGCCCCCCCGCGGCCTGCGTGCTCAGGTACGCGCGCCAGGTGCGCCCGAGCGTGCCCGCCGCCTCCGCCAGCCTGCGGCAGTGCTCGTCCGCGCCGGCGAGGCCGCCCAGGGAGGCGCCGTTACCCGGCCCGGCGCTCGTGATGAAGAAGCTCATGCCGCTCCCCCCGGAGCTCCCGGGACCGGCGGTGGCGCACGCGCTGAGGACGGCGGTCAACAGGATGGCGATCTGCGGCTTCATCTCGGGGTTCCGGCGCTCGGTGGGTTCACGGCGATCGCGGGCGCGCTCGCGACGGAGGCCCGACCGCACGAGCGGTGCCGGGAGGAACGGCGAAGCCCCTTCGCCGGAAAAGGCGGAGGGGCTGCGGTCGATGCATGGACGGGGTCAGGCGTAGTCCCAGTGCACCACGGCGAACGAGTCCAGGGTGATGCGGGGGTCGCCGAACAGGAGGGCGGTGTGCAGCCAGTCCACCTGCGCGGCGCCCACCTCCGACCTGGCGTTCGGCGCGCCGCGCCTGGTCTGCAGGAAGGCGAACTGGCCGTCGCGCCACGCGTACACATCCCAGCAGCCCGCGTACCGCTTCGCCGCCCGCCTTGCGACGCCGGCGAGGACCTGGCGCGGCTCCTCCTCTTCCAGCACTCGGTTGCGCTGCTCGGCGCGGGGGACGTCTTCCCAGTGCGTGAGGTACCTCCAGACCTCGCCGCCCGCGCCGGTCGTGTTCACCCAGCGGCCGCTCCAGCCGTCGTGCTCCAGGAGGCGCAGGACGGCGAGCTCCGGCATCAGGTGCTCCCCCTGCAGCTCGACCATCGCGGCGGCCTTCTTTCCGAGGTCGTCCACAAAGGGCGCGCCCGGCCAGCGCGGAAGGCGCAGGAACACCCCGGCCACGTCCGCCACCACTCGGCCGGGCATGTGGACGTGGGTCTTGAGCGGCACGCGGTAGCCGGTGCGCTCCGCCCGGGGCATGAGGGCCTGCAGCCAGGGCGGAGTCGCGGGTTCGGGCGCGCTCACGGGAGCGGTGAGATGGCTCTCGCGAGCCCGTCGGCGCTACGCGGTCGGGGGCGTTTCCATGGCCGGGACGGAGCTTTCCCCGGCGGGCGCGCCGGCCTCGCGCGCGGCCATCCCGTCGCGCTCGCCCTTTTCGCGCGACTGGCGGGTGTACTGGTCTTCGGTGAAGATGGCGAGGATCTTTTCCAGCAGGGGGCGCGGCTTGCCATGCAGTGCACGCTCGAACGCATCGGTGTACGCCTGCTTGTTTGCTGTCATCGACCACCTCGGGGAGATCGGGGGATACGGCTGCACCTTTCCCAGTATAGCACGCGCGCCGCGGAAACACCCGAAGTTTTTTCGCGACGGGGTACGCGGCTCCCTTCGAGGGCTGCACACCCCGGGCCGAAAACCGTGGTACGTGCCGGGCCGCCGCCTTTACGTCGCGGTGTGAAGCTCGTTTCCCCGCACCCCATCGCCCCATCGACGAGCAGCTCATGGAGACCTGGGCGATCCACAACCGGATCGACCCGTAGCTCCTCGGCTCCGTGCCCACCGAGGCGCTGGGCGACTTCGAAGGGCAAGACGGTGGCCGAGCAGTTCGCGCACGTGCACAACGTCACGAGTCGCACCGCCGCGG
>JAUJMI010000234.1 GCA_030446945.1 Longimicrobium sp.
CCCCACTCGTCGCGCAGGACCGCGCTGAAGCGCCCGATCCCCTCCACCAGCGCCGCCTCCGCGTCCGCAAGGGAGCGCAGGGGTGCGCCCGTCTTCACCTCGAAGACGTGGTCCGCGATCTCGTTGCTGAAGGCCACTGCGCCGAGGTCCACGTCGCTCGTCCCGCGGCCGGCCAGGACGCGGAAGGCTTCCTCCACCAGCGACACCACGTTGAGGTCGCGGTCGACGGTGGGGTACTCCAACTCCATCCCCGCCACCTCGAATGGCCGATACGCGCGCTCCGCCCGGGCCGCGCCGCGGATGCGGATGGGCGCGCGCAGGCGCTCCAGCGCGTCGGGGGCGGGCGGGGTGCGCGGGGGCGGGCCCGCGGCTTCGATCCTCCTCACGAAGAACTCCACCAGATCCTCGTAAAGGGTGTTCCCGTCGGCCGCGTCCTCGTAGCCGACGTCCAGGTTGGGGTTGTCGTTGACCTCGATCACCACCGGCCCGTTCGGCGTCTCCTTGAGATCGACCCCGTACAGCCCGTCGCCGATCAGCGCCGCGGCGCGGATGGCGGCATCGACCACCTGGCGGGGCGCCTGGGCGCGCGGGACCGCTTCCACGCGGCCGTAGCGCTCCGTCCCCTTCTGCTCGGACCGGATCTGCCAATGGCCGCGCGCCATGAAGTAGCGCGCCGCGAAAAGGAGCCTCCCATCCAGTACCGCCACGCGCCAGTCGAAGTCGGTGGGGAGCCACTCCTGCGCCAGGATCAGCGGCGTGCGACGGAACATCTCCGCGCTGCGCGCGGCGTAGTCCTCGCGCGAGACGACCTTGTGCACCGCGTTGGAAAAGGAGCCGTCGGGGAGCTTCACCACGAAGGGGAAGCCCAGCTCCGCCACCGCCTCCCAGGGCGTGTGCGGGGTGATGATGCGCGAGCGGGGCGTGGCGATCCCCTCGCGCCGCAGCAGCTCTTCGAGAAAGACCTTGTTGCCGCAGCGGATGACGGATTGCGAGTCGTCCACCACCGGCATGTCCAGCGCCTCGGCGCGCAGGGCGAACTGGAAGGCCGGCTCGCTGACCCCGGTCAGGATGCGGATGAAGAGGGCGTCGTACTCCGGCAGGCGCCGCAGCTCGCCGCGGGTGATGCGGTGCACGTGCACGTTCATGCGCGCCGCCACCCGCTCCAGCCGGTCGATCGTCTCGGGCGAGGAGGGCGAGAAGATGTCGTCGGGGTCCACCAGCACGGCGATGGAGGCGCGCCGGGTCTCGCGCGGCTCCGCCGTCCCCCGCCGGAAGACGCGGCGCGTGTCGGCCAGTGCGCCGGAGAGGAGGCGGCGCCCCTCGTCATCCAGGTGGTGCGGCGACTCGGGGGCGACGCCGCAAACCTTCCACTCTTCTTCCTCGAAGACGAGCTGGATGCGCAGCAGCGGCACCGGCCACTCGCGGAAGACGGTGCGCGCCGCCACGCGGAAGCGCGGGTCCTCCGTGCGCCCCAGCACCGCCAGCGTCTCGGCCACCTCGCCCTCGCGCGCGGGGCGGAGCGTCGTCTCCGGGCAGCGCACCAGCGGCGCGTGAAAGGCGGGGGGTGGGGCTTCGTCGCCGGCGGCGGGGGGAACGGCGGCGGGCTGCGGCACGTCCGCCATCCGCCGCCGCACGCTCATCTCCGCGGCGTCCACCGTGGGGACGCCGGCCTCCTGCAGCGCGCGGAAGAGGCCGTACGGCTCGCCCATCCCCTCGCTCGTCTCCACTCGCGGGAGCACCTGCTGCCCGCGCGCATCCGCCAGCAGGGAGACGTAGTAGCCCGTGGACCCGTATCGAAAGGAGCGGCACAGGTTCACGACCACCGCCCCGGGCTCCGCCACCCCCGCCCCGCCTTCCAGGTACCGCCCGGCCGAAATCACCACTCCATCGGGGAGCCCCGCCGCATCCGACGGGTCGGACACCACCACGATCACGCGCCTGCGCTTCACCGTTCTTGCTCCTGGTCTTTGGGCCAGAGCTCCAGGAGCACCGCGTCGTACGTGGCGTCGCCCAGGAGGATGGAGTTGATCAGCCGCTGCGCATCCACCACCACCCGCCCGTCCGGCGAGGCGGGGACGTGCACGGACGGGTCGCGGATGGAGAAGTGCCGACCCCAGTGCTCGTAGCCCACGATGACGATGAAATGCCCCGTGGACTCACCCGCCTCGTCGTCGTCTACCAGCGTGTCCGTCTCGGGAATCCAGCGCTCGCGGCGGAAGCGGTACAGGTAGGTGGCGGAGAGCCCCGCCAGCACCGGATGCTCGCGGTCCAGGATGCCCTTGATGAGCGCCGGCGTGAGCTCCTCGAAGATGGAGATCTCGCCGCCCATCGCCAGGAAGTCCAGGTAGGCGCGCGCGGCGCGCAGCCGCTTCGAGTCGCGCAGGTACGGGAAGCGCGCGTGGATCTTCTCCATCAGCGCTTCTCGCTCCAGCGAGGCCCAGCTGGGGTCGAAGATCTGCAGGTCGTACGAGTAGATGCGCGCGCTGAACCCGCGCCGCATCCCCGCGATCCCCAAAAAGACGGCGAGCGTGCCTCCGTCCTCGTTGCGGTCGATCTCGCCGAGCACCGACGCCTCGTCCACCTCTACCCCGTAGAAGTCGTAGACCTTGCGCAGACAGGTGGGGCCGCAGGCGGAGTCGTCCGGCTGCAGGAACCTCTGCACGCGCAGCTCGTGCGCGACGCGGCCGAAGTCGACGCGGCGGTCGTCGGGGATCAGGGTGTTCGGGGGAACGGCGGTTTCCATCGACTTTCGGCTGGGGGTGCACGGGGAAAACGGGCACGGTGCGCAACGGGCGTACCAGGGGCCCTCACCCCCGCTCTTTCCTCGTCGCCCTCTCTACGATAACAGGAGGGGGCTGTGGCCTGGCCGTTATCGAGAGAGGGGGCGCCGGGAGATCCCGGCGCGCCTTCAGAAACGCCTGGTAGGCTGTCCCCTGCCGCGATCCCTCCGCGGTTCCCCGTTCCCGTGTTCCCCGCCGCCCCTCCGCTGGCGCGGAACCCGCATCAGCGCCGCGCTCCACGACCGGCAGACAACCAGGGAGACCGACAGATGGCGTACGCGGTGATCCAGTTTCTGGAAGCGGGGGAGCGGATGGCGACGCTGTGCCGGACGCAGAACGGACAGCCCACCGGCCCCGACGGGGTGATGGACCCGCTCAGCATCTTCATCGAAGAGACGTCGCACCAGATGATCACGCAGGGGTCGCCGGGTGCGCTCTACTTCGCGCAGCTCTTCGCCGCGCGCGAGATCGAGGCGGGGCGGGAGGTCCGCGTGCTCGGTGGGGCGGGGGAGATGGGGATCACCAGCGAGGAGATGGAGGCGCTCACCGGACAGGGCTACTACTACGAGGTGTCGGTGGGGCGCGCGGGCGAGCGCGCCGTGCCCCAGGTGCTCGCCAGCGGCATCGAGGAAAGCCTGCGCCGGAGCTGACCGCCGGGATGCGGATGTAGATAGGAGGCGCGGAGCGTTTGCTCGGCGCCTCCCTCTTTGTGGCTGTAGGGGCGCGATTCATCGCGCCCGCCCTTTGGTCAACCTCCATCGTCGCGCGAACCACGGGTGCCGCTCCGCGCGGCTGACCGTTCTCTGGGCCATGCGACAAAGACCGCCGTTCCAGCGGAGGCTTCATCCCCTCGCCGCCGCCGGCCCATCGCCTTACGGCCCCTCGTCCGGGCGGATCCGGACGGTGAGGTCGCTGCTGCGGATGACGGTCTCGCCGGTGCGCGAGTCGCGGGTGACGGTGACGGGGGCGCCGCGCACCTCCACCTCCGCGCCGCCCACCGCGCCCGAGTAGCGCAGGCGCTGCCCCGCGGCTCGCGAGGAGGCGACCGGGTTGCGGGCGTCCGGGCGCCGTATGGCCGCCACGGCGGCCGTCTGCTGGCGGCCGTTGCGGGTAAAGGTCCAGCTCACCCGCTGCCCCGGCTGCACCGCGCTGAAGTGGTGCCACGCGGCGACGGTGGTCAGTGGGATTCCGTCGATGTGGGTCAGCCGGTCGCCGCGCTGCATGCCGGCGCGCGCGGCGGGGGTGCCGGGCTCCACGTTCTCCACCTGTGGGGTGGAGCGGAAGGCAAAGGTGGTGCGGCCATTTTCGCGGATCACGTCGCACCTGCGGCACCCGATCCCGAACCCGAACCACCCGTCCGGAAGGAACTCCGGCGGCGGAGGCGGGGCCGGAGGCGCGGGCGGCATCGGCGGAGCCGGGGGCGCAGTCCGTCCGCGCACCCGCGGCGGGGCCGGCGGCTCGGGCGGAGGCGGGGGCAGGGGGACGCCCTCCTCCAGGAGGGTGCCCCGATGCGCTCCCGGGTGCGGAGGCGGGGCATCCGGGCGCAGGGGCCGCGACGGGCGGGGAGGCCGCGGCGGACGCGGGCCGAACAGCGAGGCGTTGCACTGCGCCCCCGGCACGACCCGCACGTAGCGCGTGCGCCCGTCGCGGCGGATGGTGAAGGTGGCCGGCCGTCCCGGGGCGAGCTCGCCGAAGCGCCGCCCGCCCTCCGCCGTCGTGATCGGCGCGCCGTCGACGGCCACCACCACGTCGCCCTCGCGCAGCACGCCGGCCGTGGGTCCGCCTGGGCGGATGCGTCCCAGCGTCAGCTCCGTGCCGAAGCGAAAGGTGCGGACGCCGTTCTCGTCGTTCACCTGGATCTGGCAGTTGCGGCACTCGAACCCCTGGAGCCCCAGATCCGCGTACCGCCGCGGGCAGCTCTGCGCGTCCAGGGGAGCCGCCGACAGCGCCGCCAGCGCGATCCAGCGGAAGATTGGAATGTTCATGGCCGGGATCTCCACTCGGTGGTATGGACGTTTCAAAGTGCGTTGGTGCGTTAGTGCGTGAAAGTCCTAGGCGCTATGTCCTAAGTGCCAGCGAGAGGCATCCGCTTGTCATCCTGAGAGAGCCGCCCGACGCGTACCAGCGTCGCACGCCGTACTCCTGCGGCGTCCGAACGATCTAGCCGGAGCCGGGCCGGAGCTGGCACGTCACGCCTGCCCCTCGCAACGCACAGTAGATCCTTCGCTCCGCGCCACGTTTCGGACCACGGGACGGGACGGAGAAGCGCGTCCCTCAGGGTGACAAAAGGGTTTGCTGTCCCTGTCCCCTCGCCCGTTCCCCGTTCCCCGCTCCCCGTTCCCCTGTTCCCCTGTTCCCCATCCCCGCAATTCCCTTCAAAACCAAACCACCTTCCGCTGCGCCGCGGAGTCCGGGCGCGCGGGGGCCGAAGCGCGGGCGCGGTCGTAGCCGGCCAGGATGCCGCTCGCCACCGGGTCGTCGGGGGCGATCCTCACCAGCTCGTCGGCGGCGGAGCGGAGGCCGCGCACCGCCACCTCGCGCGCCTGGGCGGCGTGCGCGGGCTGGGCCGTGTCCGCAATGCGGGCGAGCTGCCCGAGGGCGTGGACATACGCGGAGCCGGTCTGCTGCACCAGGAGGGCGGCCTGCCGCGAGTTCTCGGCCTGCACCCGCGCCACCACCTGCTCGGTGGAGCGGGCGCCCATCCACTGCCCCACGGCCACCCCGCTGGCGAAGAGGGCGAGCGAGGCCGCCACCGCGCTCCCCACCCACGCCGCTGGAAAGCGCAGCCGGCGGCCCGGCGGCTCCAGCGCGCCCCGCTGGCGGAGGGCGTGCACGGTGCGCTCTTCCAGGAGGCGCCCCGGCTCGCGCTCGCGGGGGAGCGCGGCGAAGAGACGGCGCTCGGCCGGGGTCAGCTCGTCGTCGGGTCCTGCGTCCTGCATCGTCATACGCTCCTCGTGGGCGCGGGGTCGAGCAGCTGGCGCATGGCCCGCCGCGCGCAGGATAGCTGGCTCTTGGAGGTGCCGGGCACCACGCCCAGCATCGCCGCGATCTCTTGGTGCGTGAAACCCTCCACGTCGTGCAGCACCAGCACGGCGCGGTAGCCGGCGGGGAGCAGCGCGAGCGCCCGCTCCAGGTCGATCCGCTCGCCCACCGGCGGGGGAGTGCGCCACGGCTCCGGCACGTGCTCCGGGTCCGCCTCCCACCGGCCGCGGCGGCGCAGGAGCCCGCGCGCCACGTTCAGCCCGATCCCGGTGAGCCACGTCGCGAACGCCGCCTCCCAGCGGAACTCCGCCAGCCGCTCCGTGGCCCGGATCCAGGTCTCCTGCACCACGTCTTCCGCGTCCTGCTCGGCGCCGCCCAGCACGCGCAGCACCACCTGGAACAGGCGCGGCGTGTGGCG
>JAUJMI010000235.1 GCA_030446945.1 Longimicrobium sp.
GTACTGGAGCCCGGAGGCGGTGGTCGTCATCGCGTCGTCGCTCAACGGTGTGTCTCCTGATTGGGTTCGGCATGGACGGCGGCGCGCCGTCCGTCGCGTGGGGGGAAGGTATGCCGGCGAGGGAACAGGGGACAGGGGACGGCCAGCAGGGGAACGGCGGCGCGCGACAGGATCTCGTGGGGGCGCGATTTATCGGGCCCGTGTCCGAGGCTGCTCCGCCGCCTGGGCCATCGCACCGATGCATCGTAGGGGCGGACCTGCGTGGCCACGCGGGGGGTGCCCCTACGAGATTTCTGTTCTGATAGCCGGTGACGGAGGGGGGACAAGGGTGGGCAGACACGTAGGTACACGTAGGTCTGCCCCTACAATCCATGCGCAGGCAGAGGTGGGGCGGGCGCGATGAATCGCGCCTCTACGCGAGTGGGTCGTTCGGGCGGATGGCGGAGCGGTGTCAGGCACGGGCGCGATAAATCGCGCCCCTACGAGATCTGGGTGGCCCCTGTCCCTACCATTCCCCATTCCCCATTCCCCCGCCGTCCGGCACTCCGCGCGCGCCCGCGTGTACTTGCCCTACGAGTACCTGGCGCACAGGTTGCAACCTCGTGCACGACCTTGTCTTCCGCGCGAGAACCCGCGCGCGGCCCGCACCGCAGAAGCAGCCGTATGATTCGCCTGATGAACCGATCGTTCGCCGCGCGCGCGCCGCTGGCACTGTGCGCCGCGCTCCTGATGGGCGCATGCTCCACGATGGGGAGCCGGAAGCCCGCGCCGCCGCCCCCGCCCGCGGAGCCGGCGCCCGCGCCGCCCGCGCAGCCCAACCGCAAGTTCGTGGTGGTGGACGTGGATCGGAACGAGCTCCGCTTCATGGACGGCGAGCGCGTCCTGTGGCGCGCCCCCGTGGGCACCGGCACCGGCTTCCGGCTCAGCACGCGCAGCGGCCGGCAGTGGCAGTTCCACACCCCCAGCGGCACCATGCAGGTGCAGTACAAGGAGCTGAACCCCGCCTGGTTCCGCCCCGACTGGTGGTTCATCGAGAACAAGCGCCCCGTCCCGCCGCAGGACTCGCCGCTCCGCAAGGAAGAGGGCGGGCTGGGCGCCGCGGCCGTCTTCCTGGGGAACGAGCTCGCCATCCACGGCACCGACAAGCCTGAGCTGCTGGGGAGGCGCGTGTCGCACGGGTGCATCCGCCTCTCCAACGCCAACGCCGTGCGCCTCTTCCACAACGTGCAGGTGGGGACGCCGGTGATGATCGTGGGCGAGTCCGCCGTACTGAACGAGGAGCAGCCGGACAGCGTGGCGCGCTTCACCCGCAGCGCGCGCCGCGTCCCGCGCCGCCCCAACCCGCTCGACCGCGTCGGCACCGCGCAGCTCCTCACCCGGCTGGACGCGCAGCTCGACGCCCCCGGCGACTCCGCCTGGGTCGCGGTGGCGGCGGAGCTGGTGGAGCGCGGCCTCAAGGAAGACGCCCCCGCCCTGCGCGGGCTCCTATCGCGCGCGGGAGCGCCTGCGAGCCCCACGCGCCGCGGCGAGTACTCCACCTTTCTCGCCGACGTCTTCTCGCGCGGGGCGTTGCGCACGGTGGTGTCGCTCAACCGCATCAGCCCGGAGGCGCGGCAGCGGGCGGTGGAGGACATCGTGGAAGCGACCATGTCGCTCTACCACGGCGACCTGAACGCGGCCATGGCGCCGTGGCCCACGCGCCGCGTCCCGCGCGAGCGGCTGGGGCCGGAGGGGCAGGCGGGTTGGGCCGCGCTGCAGCGCGCGGAGCAGGCGTACAGGGACCGCTTCGGCGTGCGGATGGCGGCGGGGCGCCCGTGAGCGCGGAGCGGCTCGGGCGGCAGGACCTCCACTGCCACACCAACATGTCCGACGGCGACCTCACGCTGGAGCGCGTGGTCGCCCGCGCGCGCGAGCTGGGGGTGGAGGTGGGGATCGCCGACCACGTCTCCAGCCGCAACACCGAACGCTTCGTATCCAGCGAAGCCCGGGTGCGCGCCTACCTGGACGCGCTGGAGGATGCCCCCGTCTTCCGCTCCGGCGAGTTCTGCTGGTGCGACGAGATGTGGAAGGAACTCCCCGCCGAGGTGATGGACCGCTTCGACTACCGCGTGGGCTCCAACCACGGCTTCTACCTGCCGGACGGCACCATGGGCTCGCCCTGGTGGCAGGAGCTTCCCGAGCCGTGGAGCGGGCGGCCGCAGGAGGTGATGGACGTCATGGTGGACAACCTGTGCGAGATGGTCCGCACCATGCCCATCCAGATCGCGGCCCACTCCACGCTCACGCCGCCCGCCCTGTTCGGGCTGGAGAACGACGTGGACGCCTGGTGGACGGACGAGCGCGAGGACCGCTACATTGAGGCCCTGGAGGAAAGCGGGGTGGCGCTGGAGATCTCCAACCGCTACCGTCTCCCGCACGACAGGCTCCTGTGGAAGGCGCTGCGGGCCGGGGTCCGCTTTTCGCTGGGGAGCGACGGGCACACGCAGGGGCAGGTCGCGCAGCTCGGGTGGGCCGCCGAGACGGCGCGGCGGGTGGGGATCACGGACCGGGAGCTCTTCGCGCCCGAGCGGCGGCGGGGCGGATCATCTCAACGATGACGGGTGGAGGGGGGATGGAGCGCGACGATCTGGAGGGCAGCGCCGAGCGCACGCCCGCGGTACGCACGGAAGAGACGACCACCTACTCGGCCGGCCACAGCACGGCCCCGGAGCTGGCGCCCGCGGCGCGCGGCGCGGTCCCGCCCCGCCCGGAGGACGAGGCTGCCCGCATCGAGCGCGAGCGCAACACACCCGGCTCCGTGCGCGCGGAAGACACGGAGCCGTACATCGGCCTGCAGTACATCGCGCGGCTCTTCAAGATCGTCTCCTTCATGGTGATCTTCGCGCTGGTGCTGGAGGTCGTCCTGGGCGTGGCGAGCGACGGGGCGCGGGCCATCCTCCCGCTCTTCGCGGAGATCGTGCAGAACGGGGTGCTGGCGGCCATCCTCTGGGGCGCGGCCGACATCGTGCTTCTGCTGATCGACCTCGGGCACGACGTGCGTGCCTCCCGCGTCCTGCTGGGACGCGTTTCCGCCCGTGGAGAGCAGCAGTACGGGGGACAGCGGCAGCGCCAAAGGGAGCGTTGATGATGAGCGACGAGACGAGAGGCGCCACCCCCGAGCGTCCGGACGAGCGGACGCTCCTCCACGCCGAGCCCGCGGCCACGACCCCGCCGGCCGGCGGCCCCGCGCGCCCGCCCACCGACGAGGAGGCGCGGATCGCGCGCGAGCGGGCGGCGCCGGGCTCCATCCGCGCCGAGGACACGGAGCCCTACGTGGGGCTCCAGTACATCGCGCGGCTCTTCAAGATCGTGTCGTTCCTGGTGATCATCGCCATGGTCCTGGAGATCATCCTCGGAGTGGCGTCGGATGGGGTCAACGCGCTCCTTCCGCTCCTGGCCGAGGTGGTACGCGCCGGCGTGCTGGCCGCCATCCTGTGGGGGAGCGCGGACGTGGTGCTCCTCCTGATCGACCTGGGCCACGACGTGCGCGCGTCGCGGGTGCTCCTGGGCCGCATCTCCGCACGCGGCGAGCAGCAGTACGGCGGCAAGCAGCGCCAGCGGGAGCGTCCGCGCGAGTGAACCGCGCCGCCCTCCTCGCGCTCCTCGCGCTCGCCGCCTGCGGAGGGCGCGAGGTGGAGGACACGGGGCTGTCGCTGGTGGCGCGCAAGGAAGGGGACAACGGCTACCTGGTGTGGGGCCGCACCACGAGCCGCGATGCGCTGGAGCTCTCCGTGGAGGACGGCGACCGCGTCCTCTTCGGCCCGGTGCCGCTCCTGGCGCGCGAGGGCCGCTTCCGCGTCGACTTCACCATCGAGCCCACCGAGCACCGCATGCTGTACCTCTTCCTCGCCGACGCGGGCGGCGCGCCGCAGTGGCGGGTGGAGATCCCGCGCGGGCATCGCGAGGTGCGCTTCGGCCCTCCCCTCCCCGCCGAGCCGCCGCCTCCCGAGTATCTCCCATTGGCGAGGTAAAAAGCGTCACACAGAGGGCGCAGAGGGGAGCTGCAAGCCACGAGGGAAAACCTCTTGCTTTTGTCTCTGTGGCTCTGTGTCTCCGTGTGAGACTGCCGTTGGTTTTCACCCCACGCGCAACTGAGCTTTGTCCGATCCTTTCGATGCCGGCGAACCGTCCGCCCCCGGCCGCCGCGCGCTGCAGGGGGTGGTCGTCGTCCTGTGGGAGACGCAGGACCGCGTGAACGTCGCCGGCACCGTCCGCGCGATGAAGAACTTCGGCCTGGAGCGCCTGCGCCTGGTGAACCCGGCCGAGTGGGACCCCTGGCGCATCGAGGGGATCGCCCACGACACGCAGGAGATCGTGGAGCGCACCGAGATCCACGCCTCCCTGGAGAGCGCGCTCGCCGACTGCTCCTTCGTGGTGGGGACGACCGCCCGCTCGCGCCGCGCCAAGCGCGCCGTCGCCCGGCCGCGCTCCCTGGCGCCGGAGCTGCTGGCGCGCGCGCTGGACGCGGTGGAGGGACGCGCGGGCCCGGTGGCGATCCTCTATGGCCGCGAGGACCACGGCCTCCCCAACGAGGCGCTCGACCTCTGCCACCGCACGGCGCACATCCCCACCAACCCGGAGCACGCCTCGCTGAACCTGGCGCAGGCGGTGCTGGTGATGGCGTACGAGCTGTGGATGGCCGCCGAGGGCGAGGTGCAGCCCTTTCGCGGCCCTCGACGCGACGTGTCGCCCCCCACGGTCGAGTTCCTGGAGATGCTCTTCACGGACGCGGAGCGCGCGTTGTGGGCCATCGACTTCTTCAAGAGCCGCCACACGGAGAGCGTGATGCGCACCCTGCGCGAGCTCGTCCACCGCTCGGACGTCGACGCCCGCGAGGCCGCCTTCCTCCGCGCCATCTCCATCGAGATCGTGAAGTACCTCCAGCGCACGGGCGTCTACAACGAGGCCGGGGAGAAGCGGGGCTGAGGGCCCCCACCCCGCTCGTTGCACTCGCCGCCCCTCCCCCAATCACCACCTGGGAGAGGGGCGCGACCCTTTCCTGAACGGCGCCGCGCTTAGTTCAGGAGGTGGTTCGGGGTACATCACGCCCGGATCACGCCTGGCTCACGCCCGCGGGATAATCTTGCGATGCCACGTGTGCGTTTCGCGCGGCGCCGTCCCGACCGGCTGCGGTCGATCGTCCGTCACCCGAGCCTTCCTGGTCATGCAAGCCTCCATCACCGCCACGGCAACCGAAGTGCTGACCCCAAGTGAGGTGGTTCTCCTGAACGGGGACCAGTTCTCGAAGCTGGACAAGAACGGCTTCTCCCTTCTGCGGGGCGAGACCAAGGTGGATCCGAACCCGCTGGCCATCGCCGCGCTGGAAGCCGCCATCCTCGGAAACGACCAGGCGGGCGCGATCACGCTGGAGCAGGGGATCGAGAAGAAGCTGTTCGGGCTGCTCAAGAGCAGGGTGGTGCGGCTGCGCACGGGCGCGGCGGCGCCGCGGTGGCCGGAGGGGAGCTACGAGGCGCGGATCTACGACCGCGTGAAGAAGGGCGGCGGCGAAGGGACCACGGTGAAGACGCTGGTCATCGACCTCTTCCCCAGCGACGACGACCACCCCTGGATCGAGGTGCTCCAGCAGATCGCCCACGCCCTGCGCAACCGCGGCCTCGCCGACGAGCAGGCGCGCGAGAAGAAGGCGCTCGGTATCTTCAAGCTGAAGTCGACCGTCTCCGTGCTCAACGCCGCGGGCAACTCGCTCGCCGAGCGCCACCCGGTTGCCCCGGTCCAGGACCTCCTCACCTCCTGCCAGCGCGAGCGTCCCGAGGTGTGGAACATCATCCACTCCTCGGTCAAAGCAGGCCTAAACTACCGCCAGGAATCCTCCGACGCGTACGGGTCGAGCAGCTTCGACTGACCCGGCGGCAGGACGGGCAGCCCGGTGGAGCCGCCCCTGCGGGAGTTGCGCGTGGGGCGGCGGCGGAGGGTGGGCGCGATGAATCGCGCCCCTACGAGGCGCCTGTCCCAATGCGCGCAGTTCGCCCCCTCTCTCGATGACAGGAGGGCGCAGCCCTCTCCTGTTATCGGGAGAGGGGGCAGCGAGGAACGAGCGGGGGTGAGGGCCCCGGCCACAAAAAAGGTTCTTCGTGGATTTAGTTGCAGGTAGGTAGGTAGGAGAATGGACACCGG
>JAUJMI010000236.1 GCA_030446945.1 Longimicrobium sp.
TCACGGCGCGATGTTCGGTGTTTGCGGGGGTTATGTAGCCAAGTTGCGTGCCAGGAGGGAAGCGCGTTGGTGCGCCGGGCCTATTGTCATCCCGAGAGAGCCGCCTCGCGGGGAGCCGGCGGGTGCACCTCGGAGTACTGCGGCGACCCGAAGGATCTAGCCGGCGAGGCCGGCGCGACACGCACATCCCTCGGAACGCGCAGTAGATCCTTCGCTCCGCGCCACGGTTCGCAGCACGGGAGAAAACGGAGAAGCGCGTCGCTCAGGATGACAAAATGGGGGGACGACCCCTGTCCCCTGCCCCCTCCGCCGTTCCCCGCCGTTACGCCGCCGTCTCCTTGATCACTTCCTCCAGCGTCGTGACCCCGCGCGCAACCTTTTGCATCCCGTCCATGCGCAACGTCAGCATCCCCTCGGCGACGGCCTGGGCCTGGAGGTCGGCGGTGGAGGCTTCCTGGAGGATCATGCGGCGCAGGGCGGGTGACATCGCCATCACCTCGTACAGGCCCTGGCGCCCCTTGTAGCCGGAGCCGCCACAGCTGTCGCACCCCTTGCCCCGGTAAAAGGTCATCGAGGCGGCCTCGTTCAGGTCGATGCCGGCGGCGCGGAGGTAGACCTCGGGATAGGTGACCGGCTCCTTGCAGTTGCCGCAGACGCGGCGCACCAGGCGCTGGGCCGTGATCAGGTTCACCGCCGAGGCCACGTTGAACGGCTCGATCCCCATGTCCACCATACGCGTGATGGTGGAGGGGGCGTCGTTGGTGTGGAGGGTGGAGAGCACCAGGTGGCCGGTGAGCGCGGCCTTGATGCCGATGCTCCCCGTCTCCAGATCGCGGATCTCGCCGACCATGATGACGTTGGGGTCCTGGCGCAGGAACGCCTTCAGCGCCGCGGCAAAGGTCATTCCGATGTCGGTACGCACCTGCACCTGGTTGATGCCGTGCAGGTTGTACTCGACCGGGTCCTCCGCGGTCATGATGTTGACTTCGTGCGTGTTGATCTTGGAAAGTGCGCTGTACAGCGTCGTCGTCTTTCCGGAGCCCGTGGGGCCGGTGACCAGCACCATCCCGTACGGGTTCATGATCGCGTGCATGAAGTCCTGCTCCGCCTTCGGCTCCATCCCGAATTTCTCCAGGTCGAGCGTCAGGTTCCCCTTGTCCAGAATTCGCAGCACGATCTTCTCCCCGAACAGCGTGGGGAGGGTGGAGACGCGGAAGTCGATGACGCGCTTCCCCAGGCGCAGCTTCAGGCGCCCGTCCTGCGGCACGCGCCGCTCCGCGATGTTGAGGTCCGACAGGATCTTGAAGCGGGAGATCAGCGCCGCCTTCATCTTCGGGGGCGGCCGCATGATCTCCTGCAGTACGCCGTCGACACGGTAGCGGACGCGGATGTCCTTCTCGTAGCACTCGAAGTGGATGTCCGACGCTCCTTTTTGCACCGCGTCGGTGAGGATGCCGTTGATCAGCTTGACGACCGGCGCCTCGTCCACGGCCGCGGCCAGGGCGACCGCGGACATCTCCTCCTCGGTGTCCGCCATCACCTCGATGTCGTCCGACTCGATCTGCTTGAGCAGGTCGTTAATCCGCTCGTCGGACTGCTCGTACTCGCGGTCGATCGTCTTCTTGAGGGTGAAGTCCCCAGCGATGACGGGCTCGATGTCCAGCCGGGTGATGAACTTGAGGTCGTCGATCACCCCCAGGTCCGTGGGGTTGGACATTGCCACCGTGAGCGTGCGCCCCACGCGGCGCAACGGGAGCACCTGGTGCTTCGTCGCGATCTCGGTGGGGATCAGCTTCAGGATGCGGGGATCCAGCTTCACCCGCTCCAGGTCCACGGCCGGCACGCGGTGCTGGCGGGCCAGGGCGCGCACCAGGTCCTGCTCGGCCAGGAAGCCGAGCTTCACGAGCGAGAAGCCGACCCGCGTCCCGTTCGAGCGCGCGTCGTCCAGGGCACGCGAGAGCTGCTCCTGGTTGATGAGGTTTTCGCGTACGAGCTGCTCGCCGATGCGGTCAGCAGCGGGGGCGGAGACTGCCATAGGCCTCGGTGGGGATCGCTGCGCCACCCCCGGAAGGGGCGTTTCGGGGTGGCGCATCTGGATGGGTACGGGATGGAAGTTTGCCGGTAACTCTATGCCGTGTCAAGGGGTAGCACGGGCCCGCGCCCGCACCCGTGAGACCAGCGAAGGCCCGATTCCGGGCACCTTCGCCAGCTCGTCCACCGTGCGGAAGCGGCCATGTTCAGCGCGATACGCCACCACCCGCTCCGCCAGCGCCGGCCCGATCCCCGGCAGCGCATCCAGCTCCGCCGCGCTGGCCGTGTTCAGGTCGATACTGGCCTGCGAGCGCATGCTTTTCGCCACCGCGGGCGCGGCGGGGAGCGCCAGGTGCGGCGCGATCCCCGCCAGCAGCGAGGGGCCGATGCCCGGGACGGAGTCGATCCCGGCAAGCGAGCGGAAGGGGCCGTGAGATGCGCGCCACGCCACGATCCTCTCCGCCAGCGCGGGACCGACGCGGGGGAGGCGCTGGAGCTCGTCGGCGGGGGCGGTGTTGGGGTCCAGCCGCTCGTCCGCGGCGAGAGGACGGGCGCGGTGCTCGTTGCGCTGGACGCTGTCCGCTGTGGCGGAGCGCACACGCGCGCCGGCGGCGGCGTCCCGGCTTGCGGATGCGCTCCACGAGGCGGGGGCGGGCCCGGGGCGCAGGGCGCGCGCACCCGCTCCCGCGGCGAGCAGGAGCGCCACCACGCCCAGCGCCAGCCGCTCCTGCGGCGTCACGCTCATGGCCGCTCCCGGTAGACCAGCGCGGAGAGCACGGTTCCCACCGCGCCCAGGCTCTCGCGCCGCACCTGGTCGATGGCGTCGTCGGTGGTGCGCCACAGCTCGTTCTGCCGCCCGTGCTCCGGGTCGATGATGGCCGCGGTCGGCATTCCAGCGGCCGCAAACGCGTGGTGCTCGCCCTCCAGCGGCTCGCCCGTGCGCGCGAGGAAGACGGAGTCCATCCCCACCTCGCGCGCCACCTCCCACACCCGCCGCACCACGTGCGGCGCCGTCTTCGCGGACGACCCCTCCATCGGGATGCGCAGGTCGCGATCACCCACCCGGTCCACGTAGACCGCCCAGCGCGGCCGGTAGCCGTCGGGGCGGTTCGCCAGGAAGTGCCGCGCGCCGAGCCCCGCCCCCCCTTCCCCGCGCTCCAGGCCGTCCGTGAGGAGGATGTCCACGCCGATGGCGGGCGGCACTTCGTGGAAGAGCTGCGCGAGCTCCATCAGCACCGCCGTGCCCGACGCGCCCTCGTTGGCGCCGGGGACGGGGCGCCGCTGCAGGTGCTCCTCAGGATCGCGTGTGGCGTAGCGCGGGGAGTCCCAATGCGCCACCAGCAGCACGCGCTCCTTCGCCTCGGGACGCCACCGCGCGATGACGTTGACGAAGCGCAGCACCTTCCCTCCCACGCGCGCCTTGAACTCCTGGACGATCACCGTGTCCGCGCGGAAGCCGAGCTGGTCCTTCATCCAGCGAAGCTGCCGCTCGTGCGGAGGGAGCCCCGCCACCCGCGGCCCGAAGGCGAGCTGCTCCCCCAGGTGCGCCCACGCAAGGCCGGCGTTGAAGGGGCGCGGCTCGGGTGGCTCGGCGTCGCGCGCGCAGGCGGCGAGCGCGAACAACGGGACGGCCCAGAACGCGCGGAGGCGGGTACTCACGGAATGGTAATCGTTCGCGGGGGCTGGAGGCGGGCCGCGCGGTTGAAGCAATCCGGCGCGCGGGGTATGTTAGATATGGCCGGAAAACCCGGCAAGTCCTCGTGATCAAATGATGCGAATCCTGACCCGATACTTGCTCCGGGCGCACCTGGGGCCCCTCGTCTTCGCCTTCGTGGCGCTGACGGGAGTGGTGCTGATCAACACGCTGGCCAAGCGGCTGGCGGAGCTGGCCGGCAAGGGGCTCCCGGTGGACGTGATCCTGGAGTTCTTTGTGCTGGCGCTTCCGGCAGCGGTTGCGCTCACTTTTCCCATGGCCGTGCTGGTGGCGGTGCTCTACACCTTTTCGACCTTCACCGCCGAGAACGAGATCATGGCGCTGAAGGCGAGCGGGGTGGACCTGCGCCGCCTCCTGGCGCCGCTCCTGGTGGCGGCGACGATCATCACGGGGGTCATGATCTGGTTCAACGACCGGGTCCTCCCCGAGTCGAACTTCAAGTGGAGCCAGCTCTACCTGGACATTGCCCGCAAGACGCCCACGCTGATCCTGGCGCCGCAGACGCTCAACCGCATCGCCCCCTCAAACGCGACGGGGCAGGTGTTCTACATGCGTGCCGCGCGGGTGGAGCCGGGCACCAACCGGCTGTGGGACGTCTCCATCTACGACGTCACCAACCCGTCCACCGTGCGCACCATCTACGCGGACTCGGGGCGCGCCCTCTTCAACCGCGCACAGACCGACCTGGTGATGCGGCTTTTCGACGGCCACATGCGCGAGGTGTCCCTCGACGACCCCCGGGTGTTCCGCAGGATCGACTTCAAGGAGCAGCGCTTCGGCATCCCGGGCGTGGGCAACCTGCTGCAGGTGGACGGCAGCGGCGGCAGCTACCGCGGCGACCGCGAGATGACCATCGGGATGCTGGCCGCGCACGTGGACACCCTGGCGCGCGACCGGCGCGAGTCGCTCAGGCGCGTCCGCGAAGTGGCCTCGCGCGACCTGGCGCTCGTCCTTCCCGGCGCCAAGCGCGAGACGCCCAAGGACGCACCCAGCTCCGGGATCATCTCGCCCGAACTGGGCGACGCGCGCGAGCGAGCCCGGCGCGCCGCCGACGAGCTGCAGGCCTCCCGCCGGCGCGCGGCGGACCTGGAGCGCGAGATCCACGACTACCAGGTGGAGATCCACAAGAAGTACTCGATCGCCGTGGCCTCGCTCGTCTTCGTGCTCGTGGGGGTGCCGCTGGCGCTGCGCTTCGGCGGCGGGGGGATCGGGATGGTGATCGCCACCAGCATGGTGATCTTCTCCGTGTACTACGTGGGGCTCATCGGCGGCGAGTCGCTGGCCGGGCGGGGCCTGGTGAAGCCTTGGGCGGCGATGTGGATCGTCAACGCGCTGATGACGATCGTGGGCGTATTCGGCATGGCGACGGTGGGGCGCGAGACCTCCACCGCGCGCAACAGCACGTGGGACGGGATCATGCAGGCGCTGCGCGACTTCGGGGCGCGGCGCCAAAAGGTGCAGGCGTGAGCATCCTTTCCCGCTACGTGATTCGCCAGTTCGTCGGCACCTTTGTGGGGCTGGTGCTGGGGCTGCCGCTGCTCTTCATCATCGGCGACGTCACGGACAACATCGACAAGTACATCGACAAGGGGATCACGGGCGGCCGGCTCCTCCTGTCGTACGTCTACTTCTATCCGCAGTTCGTGCTGTACGGCTTCCCGATCGCGGCGCTGGTGGCCACGGTGTTCACCATCGGCGGGATGACGCGGCACCAGGAGATCACCGCCGCCAAAGCCGGCGGCATCTCCTTCTACCGCCTCTTCCTCCCCGTCGCCACGCTGGGGCTGATCCTGGTGGGGATCGCCTTCGGCCTCAGCGAGCTGGTGCCGATCACGTTGGGCAAGCGCGCCGTGTTGATGGGGGAGCAGACCACGTCGTCGCAGGGCCCGCGCCTCAACTTCGTGTACCAGACGGAGCGCGAGGGCGTCCTGACCGTCCGCCGCCTGGACCCCGCGGGGGGTGAGATGAACCAGGTGACGATGGAGCGCAACGCGGCGCGCGGGCAGCCCGGCATCCACCGCATGGCCGAGCGCGCCTCGTGGACCCAGAAGGATGGCTGGAAGCTGTACCGTGGCTACACGCGCGTCCTGCACGCGGACGGCCGCGAGGTGACGGCGCGCTTCGATTCGCTGCGCGTTCCCGGGCTGGTGGAGACGCCCGAGGACTTCCTGGGCGAGCCCAAGGAGCCGGAGCAGATGCGCTACGCGGAGATGAGCCGCTTCATCGGCGCCATCGAGCGCTCCGGCGGCGACGCCAACCCGCTGCGCGTGGAGCGCGGGCAGAAGCTGGCGATCCCGGTGGCGGTGATCGTGATCATCATCTTCGGCGCCCCCCTGGTGACCTCGTCGCAGCGCGGCGGCACCGCGTACGGCGTGGGGATCTCGCTGGGCGTCACCATCATCTACCT
>JAUJMI010000237.1 GCA_030446945.1 Longimicrobium sp.
AGTCCGCGCAGGCGGACTTCGCGTGGTTCCAGCGGCGAATTCATTCGCTCCTGGAAGGCGGTCCTGGTCCGGCCTGCATCCCGCCCCCCGGACGGGTCCCGCCCCCCCGAGTCCGCGCAGGCGGACTTTGTGCTGTTGTAGCCGCGAGATCACTCGCCACAGCCCACGACAACAGGGACCCGGAGAACAGCATGTCGCAATCAGGGGTGGTGGACAACGAAGGGGAGGGGCAGTTCGAGGCGACGACGTCGGAAGGGGTCGCCGTGCTCACCTACGACCGGCGCGAGGGGAAGCTCTTCCTCCTCCACACCGGCGTACCCCCGGAAATGGAGGGGCAGGGGATCGGCGGCAGCCTGGTGCGCGCCGCGCTGGAGCAGGCGCGCGAGCGGGGGCACAAGGTGGTGCCGTACTGCTCGTTCGCCCGCGAGTACGCCGCGCTCCACCCCGAGTTCGCGGACGTCGTGCAGGACCCCGAGTAGCCGGCGGAACCTTCCGCCGGCCTTTCACCCCACGCCCGCCCAACCCCATGCCCGATCGGGAACGCACCTCGGTGGACCACCTGGAGCACGCCCGCGAGCTCGTGTGGGAAGCGCTGCAGAAGATGGAGGAGGCGCAGCGCATCATGTTCAGGGCCGGCGACTGCTACGTGAGCCAGGTGTGGGGCGACGGCGTGCGCACCGTGATCGAGATGACGGAGCGGATGGCGGACATCGCGGGCGACCTGTCCACTTCGCACATCGAGATCGGCCGGCTGGTGAAGACCGACACCGCGCGCGACCCGCAGCCGCCCGCCTGACGCGCCGTCCGCGAAGCGCTCCTGCGCGCACGGGCCGATCTCCCGGCCCGTGTGTTGCTTTATCCCGCCCTGAGAGCCGCGCCAGGCGCCGTCGGCCGCTCCTCCACACACGAACACCGAGCCACACATGCTGCCAGCGGTGCTCCGGTGGACCGCCGTAGGACTGGGATCGCTCACCGCCGTCGGAACGCTGCTCAGCTTCAGCCGCAGCCCGCACTGGATCGTGCGGCTGTGGGACTTCCCGCGCGTGCAGATCGCAACCATCGCCGCGGTTTCCGGGGGCGGGTACGCGCTTTTCTTCCACCGGGGGCACCCGCTGGAGTGGGTGTTCCTGGGCTCGGTGGGCGCGGCGATCGCGGTGCAGCTCCGCCGGATCATCCCCTACACGCCGCTGCACCGGGTGCAGGTGGACCGCAGCGAGCTCACTCCGCGCGAGCGGCGCGCCGAGGGGGGGGCCACCTTCCGGCTCCTCATCGCCAACGTGCTGATGGAGAACGAGCAGCACGAGCGGCTCCTGGAGGTCATCCGCGAGGCGGAGCCGGACGTGGTGCTCGCGGTGGAGACGAACGAAAGGTGGGCGCGCGCGCTGCAGCCGCTCATGGCGGAGTACCCGCACGTCGTCCACCAGCCGCAGGAGAACTACTACGGGATGATCCTCTTCTCCCGCCTCCCGCTGGTGGACGCGAGGATCAAGCACATGGTGCAGGACGACATCCCCTCGGTGCACGCGGTGCTGGAGCTTCCGAGCGGCGACTGCGTGAAGCTCCACGGCCTCCATCCGCGCCCGCCCGAGCCGCTGCGCGACCAGGACTCCACCCCGCGCGACGCGGAGCTGGTGCTGATGGGCCGCGCGATCCGTGCCGCCGGAGACGTGCCCACCGTGGTGGCGGGCGACCTGAACGACGTCGCCTGGTCGCCGGTGAGCGAGCTCTTTTTGCGGCTGAGCGGGCTGCTGGACCCGCGGGTGGGGCGTGGGTTCTTCAACAGCTACAACGCCAACAACCCGATCTTCCGCTACCCGCTGGACCACGTCTTCCACTCCAACCACTTCCGCCTCTGCGAGCTGCGGCGGCTCCCGCACATCGGCTCCGACCACTTTCCCATGCTGGTGGAGCTGAGCTACGAGCCGGACGCGTCGCGCGAGCAGCCGCCCACCCCGGTGGACGCGGGGGACCTGGCCGAGGCCGAGGAGAAGGTGGAGCTGGAGGTGGAGGCCGCGCGCACGGGCGACGACCGCCCGGGACGCGAGTGAGCGCGCCCACCTTTGGGCAGCGGGCGCGCGGCTACGCCGTCCACGCCTACACGGCCTCGGGGGTCGCGTTCGGCTTCGCCGCGGCCATCGAGCTGTGCGGAGAAAACCCGTCGCCGGTGCGCTTCTTCCTCCTCAACGTCGCCGCCGTGCTGGTGGACGCCACAGACGGACCGCTCGCGCGCGCGTGGCAGGTCAAGCGCTGGGCCCCCGCGATCGACGGGCGCACCATCGACGACATCGTCGACTATCTCACCTTCACCTTCCTCCCGCTCCTCCTGGTGTGGCGGATGGGATGGGTGCCGGAGCCGCGCCTCCTCTGGATCGTGCCGGCCCTGATGGCCTCGCTCTTCGGCTTCGCCAACACGGGGGCCAAGGACGAGAACGCCGGCTTCTTTCTGGGCTTCCCGTCGTACTGGAACGTGGTGGCGTTCTACGCCGGGATCGCGCACCATTTCGCCGGGCCGTGGATCAACGCCGTGCTCCTGCTGGCGCTCGCGGTGCTCACGGTGCTCCCGGTGCGCTTCATCTACCCCAACCTGGCGCCGCGCCCCTACAAGATGCCGCTGCTGGTGGGCGCCGGCGTGTGGCTGGCGATGATGATCTGGATGCTGGCCAGCTACCCCACCCCGCCGGGGTGGCTGGTGTGGCTGTCGCTGGTGTATCCGGCGCTCTACACCGCCCTCTCGGTCCATCTCTCGCGCCGGGCGTGAAGCGGGTGGCCCTCACCCCCGTCTCGTTACACTCGACGGCGTACGACCTGTTCTCGCACCCATGCCATCGTAGGGGGCGCGATTCATCGCGCCCGTGGCAGGGGAATGCATCCTCAGCCAAGCTTCCCGGCCCCACCCCCGCCCCCCACGGCACGGCCACGCGCTGGCGCATCCGGGCTCCCGCGTTGCGAGAGGCGGGGGGCGTGCTTACCTTTCGACCACTATTGCCACTTTCGTGACTCCCCGCTCCGCCCCGGTGGTCCATGCCCGAGTCCCGCTACCTCGCCGCCGATCCTGTGGAGCTGGAGAAGATCGTCGCCCGGGAGATGACGGACGGGTTCGGGAAGCGCGGCGCGCGGGTGTTCCACAGGGGCGGATCCGGGCGGCCGGACATCGTGGTCGATGCCGGGGACTTCTGCATCGTGGTGGAGCTGGCGAAGCGGAGCGGGGCCGACGCCGAACGCGAGTACCTGTCGATCTTGAGTCATCGCGAGCAGATGGAGCGGGAGCTCGGAAAGCCCGCCTACCTCCTCTTCTCCTGCATCCGCACGCCCAAGCGGATCATCCGCGCCATGGTGAGGGAGAACGTGCGGCTGGCGGGCGAGGGGTCCGCGGCGCGGGTGCTGTTCCTGGACCTGGACAGGTTGGAGGAAGTGCTGCACTGCCTCGTCGGCACGCCCTCCGATCTGTATCCCAACGGGCGCTGGAAGAAGTGGTTCGCCGCGTGGCGGGAGATCGGAGACGACCCCTCGGCGGCGGAGCGCCTGAGTGCCATCGTGCTCACCGAGGACGGTGCTTTCCGGGAGGCCGTCGACAAGGCGGTGTCGGAGCGCTCGCAGGCCGAACAGGAGCGGCTCCGCAAGGATGTGCGCAGGCTGGAGGACGTCCTCCGGCAGAGCAGCGTGACCGGGCCCGACGCCATGCGCAGTCTCGTGTACCTGATGTTCATCAAGCTGTACGAGGAGAAGCGCGAGCTCGCGGGACACCCGAACCGGTTCACCGCCGAAGGATTCGCGAGTTACCGGGCCAGCCTCTCCGAGCGGGCACGCAGCGACACGCACGCCGGGCACACCCTCCGGCACCTGCTGGAAGAGGATCTCCAGGCGGATGCGGGGAGCCCCGGAGCCCGGATCCTGGAGACGGTAACCCTCTCGCACCGGCTGACCGACGGGCTCATCGAGGGGAAGATCTTTCCCGTGCTGGACCGCTACCGTTTCCACGGGACACGGCTGGACGCGCTGGGAGCCGTCTTCGAGGCGGTGGCGCGCCGCGCGGAGAAGGACACGCGGATCGGGCAGTTCTTCACCCCCGAGCCCATCGTGCGTTTCGCCGTCGACGTGGTGCGCCCCGGCCCCACTGAGGTCGTGCTGGACCCGGCTGCGGGCACGGGACGCTTCCTCACCATCAGCATGGAGCGAATGGTCGACGGAGCGGGCGAGGTGCCCGGCTTGCCGCGCGAGGAGGTGGTTCGCGCCATCCACGGCGACCGGATCCTCGGCTCCGATACGGACGAGTGGATCGCCACCATCGCGCGGATGAACATGTACATCCACGGCGACGGCGAGTCGCAGATCCAGGTGGAGAACGGGTTGTTCCTGGCCGACGCGCCGCTCTTCGGGGGCAGGACGCTGCTGGAGGCGGTGGACGTGTGCGTCACCAATCCGCCGCTCGGCGCCATGAACTACCGGCACTACGCGGCCGACCTCCTCAGCCGCTACCCGGATGCGTACGCCGACGCATCGGAGTGGCTGAAGCAACGGCTCCCCGTCATCCCGGGCGAGTACGTGGAGGAGAGGCAGATTCGGGAGGCAGATGCGCGGATCACCCGGTGGCGGGCGCTCGTGCGCGCGGCGGTGGTGAACGGCGATGCCGTGGCCGAGAAGCGCGCTCTGGGGATGGTCGCGCAGGCGGAGAAGACGAGGGCGGAAGCGAGCACCCGGCGGGCGGCGGGGCTGGGCAGCTACGTCGCGCGCGGCGAGAGCGCCAAGGGCGGGGCGCTCTTCCTGGCGGCGATCCACCATTACCTCAAGCCCGTCAGCAACCGCAAGGAGCCGCCGGAGTGGCGCGGCGGGCGGCTCGGGATCATCGTCGACGAGGCGATCCTGAACACCCCGGAGTACGCGAAAACTCGCGCCTTCATCCGCGAGCACTACTTCGTGAAGGCGGTGTTCTCATTTCACCGCGACGCCTTCTGGTACCAGGCGCGCACCACGGCCAAGACTTCCCTCCTGTACCTGGTGCGCAAGGGGGACGCCAGGGTGCGGCAGCAGGAGCCGGTCTTCTACGCGCAGGTCAACCGGATCGGCTTCACGCGCACGGGGAAGCGCGCGCACTCGGACCTTCCATCCACGCTCAAGGCGTACCGCGAGTTCGAGGACGCGATCCGGTCGAGCTACCGCGGCAGCTTCTTCGACGCCGAGGTGGCGCGCAAGGCGGTGGTCGCGCTGGGTGATCGGGCAGAGGCGTTCGTACAGTGGCCCGGCGAGGTGGAGGAGGGCGCGCGGCTGGACTACGCCGCGGAGGCTGCGCGGCATCTGCGTGCGGATCTCCCGGCCGAGCTCCCGGTGCTGGGCGACTTCGTGACGCTGGAGGTACGCAACCCGCCGGAGGACCCCAGCGGCATCTACTCGTTCGCGACGGTGGACCGCACGACGGGCGAGGTACGCGACGCGCGGGTGGAGAGCACCGAGTACTCCCCCGCCGACCTGCGCGTGATCCGCGAGGGCGACGTGGTGGTGTCGGGGATCGACCTGGTGAACGGCGCGGTCGGCTACGCGAGCCGGGCGGTGGATGGGCGCGTCGTCTCGAAGGAGTTCTACACGCTGGCGCTGAGGCCGGAGCTCACGGACGCGGTGGATCCGCGTTACCTCGCGCTCCTCCTACGCACGCCGCACACCAGCCAGATGGTGGCCGGAAGCGTGACCGGTACCTCCAACCGCACCCGCATCGAGGACGCGTCCGCTCTCCTGAACCTGCCGCTCCCCCCCTTGCCGGCGCTCGCGGCGCAGCGCGAGCTGGCGTCGCGGGTGGAACGGGCGCTGGCGGCTCGCAAAGCGGCGCGCGCCGCCCTCTCCCGCGCCCTCGCCGACGCCGACAGGCATTGGGCCGCCCAGTGCCGCCCCGCCCCCGACCCTCTCGACGCGGCGGCCCTGGCCCTCGCTTGAAGCACGCGGCGACGGAGCGGCCTCGGCCACGGGCGCGATGAATAGCCCCCGGCCGGATTCTGGGCGCCGCGGCAAGGGGGTGGCGAACCCCCCCACCCCAGTTGAAAGGACGGGGGGGGTGGACCCCCCCCCCACAAGCCGCCCCCCCGAAACGACCCCGCGCGCCTAGGTTGAGGGGAAAAATAGCCCCCC
>JAUJMI010000238.1 GCA_030446945.1 Longimicrobium sp.
CCTGGTCGCCGGGTTTGTGGGGGGGGGGCAGCAGTCCCCTCCCCCCGACTCCCCCATCAACCCTGTGGTGCTCCCCATTACCCCCCCCCTGGGAGGGTGGGGGGGGGCCCCCCGCGGCGGGGGGGCGGGGGGCGCCCCCCCCCCCGCCCGGACGCCGTGGCCGTGCCGGGCCCCGGCGGGCCCGCACGCGATTTCGGGGGAATATAGTGCGTCCCCGGCGCCAGACAAGGCGCCTGCTCAGCTTCCCGCCGCGGGCACCGTCTCCGGCGTGGCCTGGCGGACGCGCACGTCTCCGCCGCCCCCGCTCAGCAGGCTCCAGAGGGCCACGCCCAGCAGCAGCACCGCGAGCCCCCCGATCACCCAAGGCCACACGCTCCCGCCCGCCCGCTCCACGTCGATATCGGCCACGTTGCCTCCCTGGTTTGCGCCCGTCGCACGCCCCTTGGGTAGCAAGCTCCGCGCCCGTGCCGGCTGGCCGCGCCGCCGCGCCCGCGCTAGACTCACCGCCGCCGTGCGTGTGAACCCTCCCGGAGCGCGATGGACATCCTTCTCTTCTGGCTCTCCGCCTTCACCGCGGTCACCTTCCTCCTGGTGGCGGCCGAGCTGGCGCGCGGGCGCGGGAAGCTGCGCCACCTCGCGGCGGTGGAGCCACTCCTGCGAGCCGAGCTCCCGCTGGTCTCGGTGGTGGTGGCCGCCCGCGACGAGGAGCGCAACGTGGAGGAGGCGATGGGCTCCATCCTGGCGCAGGACCTCGCGCGGATGGAGCTGGTGGTGGTTGACGACCGCTCCGCCGACCGCACCGGCGAGATCCTGGACCGCCTGGCCGCCGCCGATCCGCGCCTGCGCGTGGTGCACGTCCGCGAGCTCCCCGCCGGCTGGCTGGGGAAGAACCACGCCCTGGACCTCGGCGCCGCGGAGGCGCGCGGCGAGCTGATCCTCTTCACCGACGCGGACGTCGTGATGGCGCCGCAGACGGTGCGCCTCGCGGCGACCTACATGGTGCGCGAGCGGCTGGATCACCTGACGATGGCACCGCGTATCGTCATGCCCGGATTCCTGCTGCAGGCGTTCGGCGTGCTGTTCGGGATCTGCTTCCTCCTCTTCTCGCGCCCGTGGAAGGCGCGCGACCCCCGCTCGCCCAGCCACATCGGGATCGGCGCCTTCAACCTGGTGCGCGCGTCGTCGTACCGGCGCATCGGCACCCACCGCGCCATTGCCATGCGCCCGGACGACGACATGAAGCTGGGGAAGCTGATGAAGAAGAACGGGCAGCGGCAGGACTTCCTGGTGGCGGTGAGCCACGTCTCGGTGGAGTGGTACCGCAGCATCCCCGAGGCGGTGCGGGGCCTGCGGAAGAACGGCTTCGCGGGGCTGGACTACCGGGTTTCCATGGTGGTCCTCGCCACGCTGACGCAGCTGGCGTTCTTCATCTTCCCCTTCATCGCGCTCTTCCTGACCACGGGCCCCACGCGCCTCCTCTACGCCTTCTCCGTCGCGATGATCCTGGGGCTCTTCGGCGGCGCCGCGCGCGAGCAGCGGGCCCCCATCTGGGGCGGCATCGCGGTCCCCCTCGCCAGCCTCCTCTTCATCGCCATCGTCTGGAACGCCACCCTCTACGCCCTGGTCCACCGCGGCATCGAGTGGCGCGGCACGCACTACCCGCTCGACGAGCTGCGCGCGAACCGAGTCTGACGAAAACCATCACACAAAGGGCGCCAAGGGGAACAGCAATGCACCGGGAAACCCTTTTTGCTTGTTCTCTCCGTACCCTCTGTGTCTCCGTGTGAGGCCCGTCTTCCCGTTGACTTTCGCGCACGGCTCCCCTAGCTTGCAGGCTTGCCGACCGACGGCCAGCGAGAGGATCTGGGCGTGAATGCCCGATCCTCTTTTGTTATGCCCATGGCCGAAATCGTTGCGTTTCGGCCGGCGTGCGCGCATCTTCACCGGTCATCCATGAGCCGAACCGCGCTGATCACGGGGGCCACCGGCTTCGTGGGCGGGCACCTGGCCGCGCACCTCGTGCAGCAGGGGTGGAAGGTCCGCGCACTGGTCCGACCCACCAGCGACACCGCGGCCCTGCGCGCCCTGGGCGCCGAGCTCGCCGCCGGCGACCTGGAGGCCACGGACGCCATCGCGGCGGCCGCGGGCGGGGCCGACACGGTCTTCCACCTGGCCGGCGCCACCACGGCCCCCTCCGAGGCGGCGTTCCGCCGCGCCAACACCGACGGGACCCGAAACGTGGTCACCGGGGTATTGCGGGCTGGTGCGAAGCCGCGGCGCCTGGTGTACGCAAGCTCGTATGCCGCGTGCGGGCCCGCGGTGGACGGCCGCCCCCGCCGCATGGACGAAACGCCTGCGCCCATATCCGCGTACGGGCGCAGCAAACTGGCCGGCGAGGCCGAAGCCCGCGCGGCGCAGGGGCAGGGGGTGGAGGTCGTGGTGCTGCGAGTACCCGCCGTGTACGGTCCGGGCGACCGTGCCTCCTTTCTCCCCCTCTTCAAGCTGGTGAAGCGACGCCTGGCTCCGCTCCCAGCGGGGGCGGCCCGGCGCGCCCAGCTTGTGTACGTGGCGGACCTGGTGCGCGCCATCGCCCGCGCCGCCGACGCCGCCCCGGGGACCTACGCCGTGGCGGGGCCGCGCGCCCACCCCTTCCGCGAGCTGCTGGACGGGATCGGCGCGGCGCTGGACACCACTCCGCTGCGCATCCCCATCCCTCCCGCACTCTTCCGCGCGGCGGGGACGCTGGCGGGGCGCTGGGGCGGGGCGGGGGTGTTCAACCGCGAAAAGGCGGAGGAGGTGCTGGCGGAGGCGTGGGAGTGCGACCTCTCCGGCTCCGAAGCTCTCCTCTCGGCCAACGAAGCGATGCCGCTGGGCCCGGGTCTGGCCGAGACGGCCCGGTGGTACCGAACTCAGGGATGGCTTTGATGGCGACTGTGGCGACGACCTCGCGGCGCATGGCGGACCTCTTCGACAAGTGCAGCCGCTACACCGCGGCGCGCGAGATGATGGGGCGCGGCCTCTATCCGTATTTCCAGGCCATCGAGGCCTCGGAAGACACGGAGGTGGTGATCCGCGGCGAGCGCAAGGTCATGGTGGGCTCCAACAACTACCTGGGGCTGACCCACGAGCCGTACGTGCTGGAGCGCGCGCGCGAGGCACTCTACCGCTACGGCACGGGGTGCACGGGGAGCCGCTTCCTGAATGGCACCCTGGACCTGCACGAGGAGCTGGAGCACCGACTGGCCGCCCTCATGGGCGCCGAGGCGGCGATCGTCTTCAGCACCGGCTACCAGACCAACCTGGGCGTCATCTCGGCGCTGGTGACGCGCGGCAGCGTGGTGGTGCAGGACCGGCTCAACCACGCCTCGCTTGTGGACGGGGCGCAGCTCGCCGCCGGCGACCTGGTGCGCTACCCGCACGGCGACATGAAGGGGCTGCGCCGCGTGCTGGAGCGCAACGCGGGCGCCAACGGCGCGCTGGTGGTGACGGACGGCGTCTTCTCCATGGAAGGGAACATCGTCAACCTTCCCGCCGTGGCCGAGGTGGCGGAGGAGTTCGGGGCGCGGCTGATGGTGGACGACGCGCACTCGGTGGGAGTGCTGGGGCCCAACGGCGGCGGCACGGCGGAGCACTTCGGGATGCAGGATCGGGTGGATCTCACCATGGTCACCTTCTCCAAGTCGTTCGCCTCCATCGGCGGCGCGGTGGCGGGGCCGGAGAACGTCATCCACTACCTGCGCCACCACGCGCGCCCGCTGATCTTCAGCGCCAGCATGCCGCCCTCCGCGGTGGCCACGGTGCTGGCCTGCCTGGACGTGATGGCCCGCGAGCCCGAGCGGCGTGCCCGCCTGTGGGAGAACGCGGACTACCTGCGCAGCGGCCTGCAGTCGTTGGGCTTCGACACCGCGACCTCGGAGACGCCGATCATCCCGGTGGCCTCGGGGAACATCGAGTCGACCTTCGTCTTCTGGCGCGCGCTGTTCGACGCCGGGGTCTTCACCAACCCGGTGCTCCCCCCCGCCGTGCCCGAGCACTCGTGCCGGCTGCGCACCTCGGTGATGGCGACGCACACCACCGACCAGCTGGACTTCGTGCTGGACGCCTTCGCGCGCGTGGGGCGCCAGCTCGGGCTCCGCTGAAGGCGGTCGATCGCCATGACGGCCGCCGTCTCCGCCGCTTCGTCCACCGCCCTGCGGGTCCGTGAGGTCCCGCGGGGCGAGTCGCTTCGCCCCTTCATCGACTTCGCCTGGACCGCGAATGCCGGCGACCCCCACTGGGTGCCGCCGTTGCGCGTCGCCCTGGAGCCGGCGCTGGACCGCGCCAGACACCCCTTCCACCAGCACGCCGACGTCGCCTATTTCGTCGCCGAGCGCGGCGCGGAGACGGTCGGGCGCATCGCGGCCATCGTCAACCACCGCCACAACGAGTTCCACGAGGACCGCGCAGGCTTCTTCGGCCTCTTCGAATCGGTGGACGATCCCCGCGTGGCGCGCGTGCTCGCCGACGCGGCCGCGGGGTGGCTCAAGGCGCGCGGGATGGACACCATGCGCGGCCCCGTGAACCTCTCCACCAACGAGGAGATCTCCTCGCCCGGAGTGCTGGTGGAGGGCTTCGGCACGCCGCCCACGGTCGCGATGTCGCACAACCCGCCCTACTACGCCGCGCTGCTGGAGGGGGCGGGGCTGGAGAAGGCAAAGGACCTGCTCGCCTACTGGATCGGCAGCCCCATCCCGCCGGAGCGGCTGGTGCGCGGGGTGGAGCGGATGACGCGGCGCGAAGGGGTCACCCTGCGCCCGATGAACATGCGCCGCCTCCAGGAAGAGGTGGCGGTCATGCAGGAGATCTACAACTCCGCGTGGGCGCGCAACTGGGGGTTCGTCCCCATGACGCCGGAGGAGTTCGCTTACATGGCCAAGGACCTGAAGTCCGTCGTGGATCCCGACCTCTGCATCGTCGCGGAGAAGGACGGCGTTCCGGTGGGCTTCGCCATCTCGCTGCCCAACCTGAACGAGGCGATCCGGCACATCCCCGACGGCAAGCTCTTCCCCTTCGGCTTCCTCAAGTTCCTCTGGCACAAGCGCAAGATCGCCTCCGTGCGCATCATGACGCTGGGCCTGCGTCCCGAGTACCAGAAGTCTTCCGGGATCGGCGCCGCGATGTACCTGCGCACGTTCCAGGTGGCGGGGGAGCGCGGTTACATGCAGGGCGAGGCGTCGTGGATCCTGGAGGACAACTTCCTGATGCGGCGGGCGCTGGAGAAGGTGGGGTTCGAGCACTACAAGACGTACCGGGTGTACGAGCGGGGGTTGTAGGGGGCGGGGGGATGATTCCTCATGCGGCGTTTGAAACCGCTGCAACACCGCGGGAAGCCTGCCTGCGCAGGCCCCGGTGGTCGGATTGGTGCGGGAGGTCGGGCCCGCGGCGGCTTCAACGGGGGCTGAAGCCCCCGGCTGGAACGGCGGGAAGGCGGCTAAAGCCGGCTCGAGAAACGCGGCATGGGACCCGGAGCGCGGCAGGCGGATTTTGTGCTGTGGTTGCCGCGAGTTCACTCGCCACGGCATGCCCCACCAAAGCAGGCCAGCTGCCCGGCTGCCCCACCCACAGTGCCCGCGGAGGCACGGAGAACCGCGCGCTCTCCGTGCCTATGCGCCGCTGTGCGGCCAGCGTCAGGCCGAGCGCTGGGCGCGGTAGCCGGTGCGCAGCTCGGAGACCCAGCGCGGGCGCTCGCGACCGCTGGCGTCGTAGCCGCGGGCCAGCGACTCCAGCACCTGGTCGGTGGTCTGGAGGCGGGCGCCGGGGTGCAGGTCCTGCGTGAGCAGGGCGAGCGCGTGGCCCACCTCCTCCTCGCCCACCGCGCCCGGGTGCGCGCCGCCGTACTGCAGGTACCACTTGCGCAGCCTCCGCAGGGTGGGCGAGTACGGCGCCGTTCCCAGGAGGAACTTCTTGAGCCCGGTGGGGCTCATCCCGATCTCCCGCGCCACGCGCCGCAGCGACGTACCCTCCACCCGCGCGGACGCCGTGTCGCGAAGGTGCTGGATGTTGGCTTCTTGCGGGTCCCGCGTCCTCTGGAAATCCATCTCAGCTCCCTCC
>JAUJMI010000239.1 GCA_030446945.1 Longimicrobium sp.
GGGCCTGGCGCACCTCGGCCCGGGCTGGCGGGGGCGATCCTTCACCGGGGCGGGGTGGGACGCGGCGGCGCGGCCGGGCCCGACGATGCGGCCGGACGCAGCGGCTCGCGCGGCGGCCGGTTGCTGTCCTGGCGCGGCGCCCCTTCCGGGCGGGCGTCGGGGCGCAGCGTCCGCTGCGAAGCCGGGCGCGCCGGCGTGGGGGCGGCCGGGCGCGGGGGCACGTCCTCGGCGGCCGGCTGCGGCGGAGAGGCGGGGGCGTTGGCCACCGTCTCATCCACGGGCGCGGCGGCGCCGGGGGCGGCCTCCAGCGTCTCGCCCGGCTCGGCCGGCGGCACGACGGACGAGTCGACCACCACGGTGATGCCGGTGGGGAGCGCGCCGCCGGTGGTCACCAGGCCCGCGCCGCGCTCGGCGGCGGCTTCGGCGGCCTCGGCCATGATCGCCTCGGCGGCGTCGGCCACGGGGTCGGCGGTCGAGTCGGGGGCGTTCTCTGGAGTTCCCCCTTCCGTCTCTTCCCGCTTGCGGCGGCGGCGCTTGGGGGCGCCGGCCACGTCGCCGATGGCGGCTTCCAGCGCCTCGCCCACGTCCTTGTGGCCCAGGCGCCGCTCACGCTCGATCACCGTGCGGAGCCGGGCGACGTGCTCGTCGGCCAGGGCCGTCATGTGGCTGCGGACGGGGATGTCCATCTCCCGGAGGAGGTGCACCAGGGACTCAGCGGGAACGCTCAGTTCCTTGGCGACTTCGAACACACGCATCTGTTCTGTTCTCTCCGTTCCTCAGCCCTGCGGTGATGAAAGCGCGGCAGCCAGCACGGCGGCCCGCTTCGCGAAGCTATCGTTCGTGATCCCAACAGCGGAAACCGGGCCCCGCCCGATGGCGGAGCCCAGCGCCTCCCTCGAAAGACATACGTGGAAAGGTACTCCGCGCGCCTGCAGAAGCGGAAGGATCTTTTGCGCCTGCGTCTGCGACGCGTCTCCCGCCAGGACGACGCGGCGCACCTCGCCCTCGCGCACGGCCTTGCGGGTCATGTCCGTGCCGTGCACCAGGCCCCGTGCGCGGGCGGCAAGCCCCAGCAGGTCGGCCAGCGCCTTCTCCGGCGGCTGGGTGGGACGCGGGGGTCCCTGCGTCACGTGTTGTTCATTCCGATACTGGCAAATTCTCTGTGTCCTCGGCGGGTGTCAACCCCTCCGCGGTGTCGCCGGTGTCTTCTTCCGTCATCGACTCGATGATCTCCACCAGCCGGTCCGCCTCGGCGGGCCCGATGGCGGGGATGCGCAGGAGGTCTTCGCGCTCCAGGTCGATGATGTCGAAGAAGGTGTTGTACCCCGCCGCCTCCAGCGCCGCCAGCGTGGCCGGAGCCAGCTCGCTGAGGTCGCGCAGCGAGAAGTCGGCGCTCTCGTAATCCCCGTCGCCGCCCCCGCCGCCGAACAGCGCCTGCTCCGCCCCGCGCTCCAGCCACTCGCGCGAGCCGAACAGGTCCAGCTGCCAGCCGATGAGCTGCGAGGCAAGGCGCACGTTCTGCCCGTTGCGGCCGATGGCCAGCGAGAGCTGGTCCTCGTCCACGATGGCTGTCATGGTGCGCGTCTCGTAGTTCGAGAGCACCTTGGCCACGCGGGCCGGCGCCAGGGAGCGCTTGGCGTAGATCTCCGGGTCCGGGTGCCAGGGGACGATGTCGATGCGCTCGCCGCCCAGCTCCTGCACCACCGCGCGCACGCGGCTCCCCTTGAGCCCCACGCACGCGCCCACCGGGTCGATCGACTCGTCGCGCGACAACACGGCCACCTTGGTGCGCCCGCCCACCTCGCGCGCCGAGCCCTTGATCTCCACGATCCCCTGCTGGATCTCGGGGACCTCCAGCTTGAAGAGCGCGGCCACGAAGAGCGGGTCGGCGCGGGAAAGGATCAGGCGCGGGCCCTTGGGCGTCTCCTCCACCTTTTTGAGGACGGCGCGGATCGTCTCGCCCTGGCGGAACCGCTCGCGCGGGTTCTGCTCCTTCCACGGGATGATGGCGTCGGCGTCGCGGGCGCGGTTGAGGAGGATGACCAGCTTGCCGCGCTCCACCTGCTGGATCTCGCCGGAGAGGAGCTCGCCCACGCGGTGCTCGTACTCGTCGCGGATCTTCTGGCGCTCGCCCTCGCGGACGCGCTGGAGGATGCGCTGCTTGGCCGCCATCACGGCGTTGCGGCCGAACTGCGCGAACTCCACCGGCACCTCCATGATGTCGCCGACCTCGAATTCCGGGTCGTCCCAGCGGGCCTCTTCCAGCGAGATCTGGCGCGAGGGGTCTTCCACCTCGGCCGTGACCTCCTTGAGGACGGTGATGTCGATGCGGCCGGTGGCCTCGTCGACGTTGATCTCCGCCTCCACGTTGGGGCCGTAGCGCTTGGCCAGCGCGGCGAGGATGCCGTCCTTGATCAGCTCGTGCAGCTCGTCGCGGGAGATCGCCTTGTTGGCGGTCATCTCGCGGAAAGCCGCGAGCACCTGCGTCGCGTTGTTCATCTCCGTCTATTCCTCAGGATTGTTCCGGCGTTCGGGGCGCGCCTTGCGCTCCCACCGGTAGACCAGGTTCGCCCGGTCGATCTCGCTCAGCGGGATCTCCACTTCTTCGCCGTCCGGCAGCCGCAGCGCCACCTGCTCGCTCCCCGGCTCGCCGCGCACGCCGCCCAGCGTCCCTTCCAGCCGCTTGGCCCGCCCGGCGAGGGGTCCCTTGCCGCGCAGCGCCACTTCCTGCCCCGCGAAGCGCGTGTAGTCGCGCAGCCTCACCAGCGGCCGCTCCACCCCGGGGGACGACACCTCCAGCACGTACCGGTCGGAGAGGTCCTCGCGGGCGTCCAGCATGGGCTCCAGCGCGCGCGACACCGTGGCGCAGTCTTCCAGCGAAACCCCCGGCTTTCCGGGACCCGGCACCGAGTCCGGCCGGTCGATGTAGAGGCGCAGGATGGGGCGCACGGCGTTGCCGGCCTGCTCCAGCTCCACGACCTCCAGCCCCATGGCCTCGACCTGCCGCGCGATCTCGTCGGCGAGGGGGGTTCCGGGCATCCGCGCCTCCGTCCTTCCCGGTGGATGGCAATAAAAAAAGCGGGGCAACCGCTCCCCACTTCGACAGACGGTCCGCCCGAGGGCGTCCGTCAAACCATCGAACATGAAAGAATACAGGAGAGGGCAGGCGGAGTCAAGGTTGGACGGCGGGGACGGGGGGAACGGGGAACAGGGAACGGGAGGGGACAGGGGACAGCGAACCTGGAGCCGCCGTCTCGTGATCCTGAGGAAGCCGCCCCGCCGAAGCCGGCGTGGACGCTCCGAACTGCTGCGGCGACCAAAGGATTTAGCCGGAGCCGGGCAGGGGCTCGCGCGTCAGGCCGATCCCTCGGAACGCACAGTAGATCCTTCGCTCCGCGCCAGGCTGCGGAGAGGGGTCAGGGCCGGAGAAGCGCGTCGCCCAGGATGACAAAGGGGGGTGGCTCGTGGTCTGTACAGTGGTCCTGTCCCGTATTCCCGCACGTTCCCCCGCCGGCTGTCCCCTGCCCCCTGCCCCCGGTCCCTCATCCCTACTCCTCCGCTGACGCGTCGTAGTACCGCCGCATCTCCGCCGCCACGCCGTCCAGGTCCGGAAAGAGCCGGCGCTCGTCGACGGTGACGAGGTCGAGCTGGTCGCGGAGGTGGTTGATGCGCCCCGCGGGGATCACGTAGCGCGTGAGCGCGTGCAGGAGCCCGTTCGCGCGCAGCATCTCGTCGAACGAGTGGGTCTTGTCGGTGGAGATCGTGAAGGCGGCGGCCTGCACGACGATGCGGTTGTCGATGGCGGGAGGGTCCAGCATGCACACCAGCTCCACCGGGCCGCCCTCCGGCTCGCCGAAGAGCTTCCAGAGCGAGTCCACGCCCTTTTCGCGCAGCAGGCCGTCCAGGTCCTGCACCAGGAAGGCGATCTGCGGGAGGCCGAAGTGGTCGTGGAGCTTCCCCCAGTTCAGCCGCCAGATCACGCGGTCCGCGCGCGGGTCGCCGCCCAGGGTGGCGAAGTGCGCGGCAACCAGCGGCGAGTAAGTCCAGTCCAGCAGGCGGGTGGGGAGGCCGTGGTGCTGCGCGGTCACCAGCAGCTCCCACTCGTTGGCGGGCTGCTGCTGGAGGTGCGGGCGCGAGTAGCGGATGAAGTTGCGAAGGATGTGCGCCTCGAGGTGCTGCTTGCAGTGCGGCGGATCGGTGCCGCCCAGCCGGTCGAGGCTGGTCAGCAGCGCCCAGTCCGCGCGTTTGGAGCCGCGGAACACCGACGCGGCGCGCAGCCGACCGCTGGCCGGGTCGTACTCGGTGGGGGTGGTGCGGTCCACCAGCTCGCCCAGCGTTTCCACGCGGACCTCTTCGATCCCTTCGAAGCTCCTGCGCTGCATCCTTCTCTCCCCGTGGCGGTTGGTGCACGCGGGGTACGGAAGAAGTGTTCCGGCGCCTACCGCACTCCCAGCACCCCCATCTGCCGCCCCGGCGACCCGCCACGGTGCGAGAAGAATGCGGAGTCGCCGCAGAGCGTGCAGTGCGACGACACGGAGACGCGCTCGGGGAGGAGCCCCGCGGCCAGCGCGCGCGCGGCGATGGCGGCGCGCAGGTCGATGGGCGTGTTCCCCGCGGGCGGCTCGCGCTCGGGATGGACGCCCGCGTGCACCTCCGGCCCCACCTCGTAGCACGCGCCGCAGATGGAGGGGCCGCAGTGCAGCCATAGCCGCTCGGGCGAGCTCTGCCAGCTCTCCACCAGGCGGTGGATGCCGCGCTCCACGATGCCCGCGGCCGTCCCGCGCCACCCCGAGTGCAGCAGGGCGACGGCGCGCGCCTCGGGATCGACGATGGAGACGGGCACGCAGTCGGCCACGCTCACCGTCAGCAGGAGCTGCGCGCGGTCGGTGACGTGGCCGTCGAAGCGGTCCATCACCACGATCCCGGGCGCGCCGCGCTCGCGGTGGATCCAGATGTCCGCCGCGTGCACCTGGCGCGCATGGGCTACGGTCTCCATCCCCGTTCCCGCGGCCAGCGCACGCCAGCGGCCCAGCGCCGCGCCGACCGGCTGGTCGCCGGAGAGGCCAAGGTCGAACGGCTCGTCCCCGTCGCCGCGGCCGGTGGTGCCCTGCACGAGAAAGGGAAAGCGCTCCGCCCACTCGGGGTGCACCCACAGCGGCACGTCGCCGGACGCGCGCACCTCGGCGATGGTGCGCGCGGCGGCGGGATCGGCGACGCTCATGGCATCCGCTGCTCGATGGGACCCTCGCCGCCCGGCCGGTCGCCGCCGCTGGGCGGTGAGAGGAGCGTCGCCGCGCCGCCGTCCAGCCGGCGCCGCAGCTCCGCGACTTCGGCGCGCAGCTCGTCGAACTCCTTGCGCGTCACGAAGTCGAGCCGCTCGCGCACGTCGCCCACCGCGCCCTGCGCGCGGAAGAGGGCGTCGGTGAGCGCCTGCTTGGCGCGCTCGGGCTTGAGGTCGCCGCGGTCGACGGTCTCCTGGATCGTCTCCTCGATCGCTTCCTTGAAGGCGGTCAGGACCCCGATCCCCGTGCGGATTCCCTCGCCGATCCCGGCGGGGCGCTTGCGCTGTTCGTCTGTCATGTCGTCTTCCCGATGATGAGGTGAAGCCGAGTCGCTCTCCCTCCGAGAACGGCGGGGCGCTGGGGCGAGTTTCGGGGGGGCCCCTCCCCGGTCGTTCCTCGCTGCCCCTCCCCCAATAACCACCTGGGGGAGGGGCGGTGGCATGCATTCGCCCCCACCGCGACCGCCGCTCGACGCACGGATCCAAGTCCCCTCTCCCACGGCGGTTTGTGGGAGAGGGGTGGCAGCTGCAAGCTGCCGGGTGAGGGCCGCCGTTACGTCCGCGAATCCGCCTTCTCGATCCGCGCGCCCAAAGCGATCAGCCGCTCGTCTATGCGCTCGTAGCCGCGCTCGATCTGGGCGATGTTGTAGATGTCGCTGCGGCCCTGGGCCCCCAGGGCGGCGATCAGGAGCGCCATGCCGGCGCGGATGTCGGGGCTCTCCACCGGGGCGCCGCGCAGGGGAGAGGGGCCGATCACCAGGACGCGGTGCGGGTCGCAGAGAACGAGGCGCGCGCCCATCGAGACCAG
>JAUJMI010000240.1 GCA_030446945.1 Longimicrobium sp.
CGCGCGGATCTCCTCCAGGTAGATGGTGTCCGCCTGGCGGAGGATCGCCAGCTCCCGCTCGTCCACCGGCCCGAGCACGCGGATGGCGAGGCCGGGGCCGGGGAAGGGGTGGCGACCCACCATCTCCTCCGGGAGGCCCAGCTCGCGCCCCACCTGCCGCACCTCGTCCTTGAACAGCTCGCGCAACGGCTCGATCAGGGCGAACTTCATGTCCACCTTCAGCCCGCCGACGTTGTGGTGCGTCTTGATGGTGGCGGACGGGCCCTTCACCGACGCGGACTCGATCACGTCCGGGTAGAGCGTCCCCTGCACCAGGAACTTCGCGTCGCCGCCGAGGCGCGCGGAGGCGTCCTCGAATACGTCGATGAAGGTGTGGCCGATGACGACGCGCTTTCGTTCGGGGTCCTCCACGCCGCCGAGGCGCTCCAGAAAGAGCGCGGAGGCGTCCACCACCTCCAGGCGGATACCCATGTGCGCGCGAAAGGTGCGCTCCACCGACTCGCGCTCCCCCGCCCGCAGCAGCCCCGTGTCCACGAAGATGCAGGTGAGCTGGTCGCCGATGGCGCGGTGGACGAGCGACGCCGCGACCGAGGAGTCCACGCCGCCGCTCAAGCCGCAGATCACCTGCGCGTCGCCCACGTGCGCGCGGATCTTCTCCACCTCGTTCTCGATGTACGACCCCGCCGTCCAGGTGGGCTGGCAGTGGCAGATGCGGAAGAGGAAGTTGCCGATCATGTCCGCGCCGCGGACGGTGTGCGCCACCTCCAGGTGGAACTGCACGCCGTAGATCTCGCGGTCCGGCGCGCGGAACGCGGCCCACGGCAGGTCGGGCGTGCTGGCCAGGACGCGGTAGCCGGGAGGCGGCTCCACCACGTGGTCGCCGTGGCTCATCCACACCATCGTCTGGTCGCCGGGGGCGAAGCCGGCGAAGATCCCCTCCGGCTCGCGGATCTCCACGTGCGCGCGGCCGTACTCGCGCCGGCCGCGCTCCACCACCCCGTCCTCCAAAAAGGTGATGAGCTGCATCCCGTAGCACACCCCCAGCACCGGCACGCCCATGTGCAGGAGCTGCGGGTCCGCGGTGGGGACGTCTTCGCCGTAGACGGAGGAGGGGCCGCCCGAGAGGATGATCCCGCGCGGCGCCCATTCGCGGATCCACTCCAGCGAGCGGGTGGGCGGATGGATCTCGCAGTACACGCGCTCTTCGCGGATGCGCCGCGCGATGAGCTGCGTGAACTGCGAGCCGTAGTCGATGATCAGGATGCGGTTGGGATCCACGGGTCGTCCGCCAGGGTGTGTGCGAGGGCCGGAGCGCGGTCCGGGCGCGCGGCAAAATACGCCGCGCGCACGGGCGCGGCAAAGGGGTGCACGACCCCCTTCCGGAATGGCCGTGGCGGCATCATATTCGCATGAGCCGGAATACGGGTGTTTGCCTGCCTCCGCCTCCCGGGCCGAAGCATCCATTCCGCCCGTCCCCATCCCAGCCCGCGCCTTGCAAGTGCAGTCCCCGATGAGCCGCATCGTCCCCGTCCGCGCGGCGTGTATCGCCGCACTGGTGCTCGCCTCCGCCTGCACCGACCTGTCGCCCCGTCCGTCGTCCAGCGCCGTCGCGACGCTCGCGGCGGGGTTCGTCACCACCGAAGCCGAGGCGCACCCGGCACCGAAGCCGCGCCCGGAGCCGCCCGCGCCGCGAAAGACGGTGCCGCGCATGGTGCGCGGGATCTACGTCAGCTCGTACGCGGCGGGGAATCCCGTGTCGCGCAACAAGCTGCTGGCGCTCACCGACAGCACCGAGCTGAACGCCTGGGTGGTGGACGTAAAGGACGAGGACGGCGTGCGCTTCCACAGCACCGTCCCACTGGCGCGCGAGGCGTCGCACTGGGGGAGCATCCCCGTGCGCGACCTGCGCGGCCTGGTGGACACGATGAAGGCGCACGGCATCTATCCGATCGCGCGCGTGGTGGTCTTCAAGGACCCGCGGCTCTCCCGCGCGCGGCCGGACTGGTCGATCAAGACCCCCGGTAGCGAGCTCTGGCGCGACCACCAGAAGATCACCTGGGTGAGCCCGTGGGACCGCCGGGTGTGGGAGTACAACATCGCCGTGGCCGAGGAGGCCGCGCGCGCCGGCTTCCGCGAGATCCAGTTCGACTACGTGCGATTCCCGGAGGCGTACCGGTCGCTCCCCACGCAGGTGCACCCGCACGCCGACGGCGAGCGCGGCGACGCCATCGCCGCCTTTCTCAGCGAGGCGACGCGCCGCCTTCGCCCGCTGGGGGTGACGGTGACGGCGGACGTGTTCGGGCTCTCGATGAACGAGTCGCGTGACGTGGGGATCGGGCAGCAGTGGGAGCAGCTCTCGTCGCGGGTGGACGGGCTCCTGCCCATGGTCTACCCGTCGCACTACTTCCCCACGCACCTGGAGGGGGTGTCGCGCCCCAACCGGATGCCGTACGAGACGGTCTTCCGCTCGGTGGGAATGGGCGTCATCCGCAACCAGCGCCTGGCCGACGCGGGCAAGGAGCCGGCGCGGATCGTCCCCTGGCTGCAGGCGTTCACCGCCACCTGGAACGACCGCTCGTTCAAGTACGGCCCCCAGCAGGCCGCCGCGCAGATCCGCGCCGTGCACGACCTGGGGCTGGAGGACTGGATCTTCTGGCACCCGAATTCGAAGTACGACGCCATGGCCGGGGCCTTTGCCCGCGAGGCGGTCCCGCAGGCGCGCCGCTTCACCCCGCCGGCCTCGATGGTGCGCACGGTGGACCGCTTCGACCGCGAGGGCGCCGCCGCGATCCGGCAGAGCCTGACCGCCCCGCCGAGCGCCGCACTCGGACAGTAACGCGCCGCGGACCCGCTCCACGCCGCCCCTCCTCCTTTTTGTTACAGGGGGAGGGGCGGCCGCTTTTCCCGGGTGCCGTGGCTGGAGATTGCCCGTGTGACGTTTTGATGCAGAATGCCCGGCGCCGTTGGATAGTGCAACGAAACTTTCCGAAAAACCCCCGAAAAACCTAGCTTTTCAGCCAAACATCCGTGGCACGCCTCTTCCTTTAGCGGTAGCCCGAAGAATGGATCTCGGAACTGTGAATGGAAGCCCGCCATGTATCCGCCCACCCCCACCCGGCGCGTCCTCGTCCGCCTCGCAGCCCTCGCCGCGTGCGTCCTCCCCGCGACGTCGCTCCGCGCGCAGGAGCCCGTCCCCGTGGCGTCCCTGCTGCGCGACGCGGGGTCCGCCGACCGCGCCGGACGCACCGTCACCATCGCGGGCACCATCACGGCGGCGCCGGGTGCGGTCGAGCGGGGTGAGCGCACGGCCGTCCTGCAGGACAGCACGGGCGGGATGCTCCTGGCCGCGCGCGACTCCGTCCTCCTCCCCGGCGACCTGGCCGTGGGCGAGCGGGTGGAGGTGCGCGGGCGCCTGCGCATGCGCGACGGCGGCGCCCGGCTGGCGGTGGCGAAGCTGCGCCGGCTGGGCCACGGCGCCGTCCCCGAGCCCGTCCCGGTGCTCGCGCGCGAGCTGGCGGCGGGGAGCTACCAGGGGCAGCTCGTCCGCATCGTGGGCGAGCTGGTGATCCCGGCGGACATCCTGGAGACGCACGAGGGCCTGGCGGTGAAGGACCACTCCGGCACGGTGCCGGTGCGCACCCCCCAGCGCTTCTTCGAGAACCGCGCCTTCGTGCGCGGGCTCGTGGCGTCGCACGCCGTGGAGCTGGTGGGGGTCGCGGGGCGGTCCGAGGCGGGTTACGAGTTGGCCGCGCGCCAGCCGGAGGACTTCGTGCTGGTGACGGCGCCGTCGTACGCGCGGTTCGCGGCGGGCGCGGTGGTACTCGCCCTGCTGGCGCTCACCTTCCACTTCTGGCTGCAGCGCCGCCGCGCGGAGAAGTGGGCGGGCGAGATGGCGCTCCTTTCGGAGAACCTGCGCGACTCCCGCGAGGCCCTGCGCAAGAGCGAGGAGCGCTACGCCCTGGCGGCCGACGGCGCCAACGACGGGCTGTGGGACTGGGACCTGCTGCGCGACGCCATCCACTTCTCCCCGCGCTGGAAGCAGATGCTGGGGTACGCGCCCCACGAGATCGGCACCGACTGGCGGGAGTGGCTGGACCGCGTGCACCCGGACGACGTGGAGGAGCTGCGCGCCGAGATCGCCGGGCACCTGGAGGGGCGCACCTCGCACCTGGAGAGCGAGCACCGCGTCCGCCACCGCAACGGCGAGTACCGCTGGATGCTGACGCGCGGCCTGGCCGTGCGCAGCGAGTCGGACACGGTGTACCGCATCGCCGGCTCGCAGACCGACATCCACGCACGCAAGATGGCGGAGAAGCAGATCCTGCACGCGGCGGGGCACGACACGCTCACGGGGCTCCCCAACCGGCCCTTCGTGCTGGACCTGATCCGGCGCTCCATCGCCCGCGCCAAGCGGCACCCGGAGTACCACTTCGCGGTCCTCTTCCTGGACTTCGACCGTTTCAAGCTGATCAACGACAGCCTGGGCCACGTGGTGGGCGACGAGTTCCTGGTCGCCATCGCGCGGCGCCTGCAGGCGTGCGTGCGCCCCGAGGACACCAGCGCGCGCCTGGGCGGCGACGAGTTCGTGGTGCTGCTGGACGGCATCGGCGGGCTGAGCGACGCCACGGGGGTGGCGGACCGCATCCAGGAGGCGGTGGGCCAGGCCTTCACGCTCGCCGGCCACGAGGTCTTCACCAGCGCCAGCATCGGAATCGTGCTGAGCGACAACGGCTACGACGAGCCGGAAGAGCTCCTGCGCGACGCGGACCTGGCCATGTACCGCGCGAAGGCGCGCGGCAAGGCGCGCTACGAGATCTTCGACGTGGACATGCACGCGGCCGCCATGGTCCGCATCCGGCTGGAGCACGACCTGCGCAAGGCGCTGGAGCGCGGCGAGTTTCGCACCTACTACCAGCCGATCCTGGCGGCGCTGGACGGGCGCGTGGTGGGCTTCGAGGCGCTGGTCCGCTGGCAGCACCCCACTCTGGGCCTGCTGGAGCCGACCTCCTTCGTCCCCTGCGCCGAGGACACGGGGCTGATCGTGGGGCTGGGCGAGTGGGTGCTGCGCGACGCCTGCCGCCAGACGCGCGAGTGGCAGGACCGCTTCCCCACCCTGCCGCCGCTCACCATCAACGTGAACATCTCCGGGAAGCAGCTCCTGGTCCCCGGCCTGGCGCGCACGGTGGACGAGATCCTCAACGAGTCGGACCTCGACGCCTCCTCGCTGAAGCTGGAGCTGACCGAGAACGTCCTGGTGGAGCACACGGAGATGCTGGACGCGGTCCTCCTCCAGCTGCAGGCGCGCGGGGTGGAGCTGCAGATGGACGACTTCGGCACGGGCTACTCGTCGCTGAGCTACCTGCACCGCTTCCCCATCAGCACGATGAAGATCCACCGCAGCTTCATCGACCGGATGACGCACGACGAGGAGGGGAAGGAGATCGTGCGCACGATCATCACCCTGGCGCACAACCTCCGGATGCAGGTGATCGCCGAGGGCGTGGAGACCGACGAGCAGTTCGCCGAGCTCCGCTCGCTCCGCTGCGACTACGTGCAGGGCTACCTCTTCGCCGACCCTATGCCCGCCCCCATCGCCGAAGCCATGCTCAGCGCCGAACTCGTGGCCTGCTGAACGGGGGCTGACGCACGGGCCCCAGGACAAGTAAGCCCGCCCTCCGCAAGCGATGCGGGAGGCGGGCTTTTTGTCGTTGGGCCTGTGTTCCGGGCGGTTGAAACCGCTGCAACAACCGCGGGAAGCCTGCCTTCGCAGGCTCCGGTGAAAGGGAACGTGGGGGAGGCGGGGTTTGCGGCCGCATCACCGGGGGGTGAATCCGCCGGCGGGAACCACGGGAAGACCGCTGAAGCGGTCTCGCGAGCCGCGGCCAGTGCGCGGAGGCCGAGTTCGTGTGGTTCCAGCGGCGAATTCCATTCGCTCCTGGAGCGGGCTCCCCGCCGCGCCGGAAATCCGCCACGCGCGCGGATCTCGCCCCCGAGTCCGCGCGGGCGGACTTTGCACTGTCGTTGCCGCGAGTTCACTCGCCCCAGCTTCCCTTACAAATCCAGCTCTGCC
>JAUJMI010000241.1 GCA_030446945.1 Longimicrobium sp.
CGCGCCCTGCACCGGCACCGGCACCTTTCGCCGGCATCCGGACGGACGCTGGCGCATCGCCCCGCACGACCTGGAAGCACTCACCGAGCTGCAGGATCAGCTCCTCCGCGCGGCGGCGGAGGCGGTTCGCCCCGGCGGGGTGCTGGTGTACTCCACCTGTTCGCTCGAGCGCGAGGAGAACGAAGACCGGATGGAGCGTTTTCTGGCCGAGCACCCGGATTGGCAGATGAGCCCCGCCCCCGGCGTGGTGGACGGCGCGCTGCTGGACGAGCGCGGGCGCCTGTGCGTTCTGCCACAGCGGCAGGCGGTGGACGGCGCCTTCGCCGCGCGCATGCGGAGGAACGCGTGAGCGCCCCCGTGAAGCCGCCGCGCGCGCCGCGCCGCTGGGTGCCCGCCATCCCCGAGCGGGTGGTGGGGCCCTTCACCGAGGGGAACCTCCTGCGCTGGGTGATCGGCACGGGGCTGGGCGCGTTCGCGCTCGGCTACCTGGTGATGACGCTCCTCTTCTTTCCCAGCTTCGGCCGCTCGGCCATCGTCACCGTCCCCGACCTGCGCGGCAAGCCGCTGCGCGAAGCGGAGCGGACGCTGGACCGGCTGGGGCTGGAGCTGGGCCGCGGGGGCACGCTCGCCAACCCGCGCATCCGCGCCGGCGCCGTGCTGGTGCAGAGCCCGCTCCCCGGGCAGGAGGTCACCCGCGGCGCCGAGATCCGCGTGGTGCTGAGCGCGGGCCCGGAGCGGCACCCGGTGCCCCCCATCGCCGGCCTCTCCCTGCGCGAGGCCCGCACGCTGCTGGAGCGCTTCGGGTTCTCGGTCAGGCTGCAGCGGATGGTCTCCGACCGCGAAGAGGGGACCTTTCTGGGGATGCGCCCGCGCGCCGGCACCGTGGCCGTGGTGCCCAGCGTCGTCACCATCACCCTGAGTGCCGGCCCGCCCAAGCTGCCCGTCCCCAGCGTCGTCGCCCTGCCGCTGGGCGAGGCGGCGACGCGGCTGCAGGCCGCCGGCTTCCGGCTGGGGAGCGTTTCGTACGATCCGGCCTCGGCCGAGGCGCTGGGCGGGATCGCGTCGCAGCGCCCGGCGGCGGGCGACTCGCTGCGGCGCGGTGGCGCGGTGAACGTGACGGTCTCCGGCAGCGATCCCAACCCGCCGCCGCCCAGCGAGGATCCCGTCGCGCCGGACTCGGCGACCCCCAATCCGGACGAGCCGCTGCCGCCGCCGCCGCAGGAGTTCCCGCCGGCGCCCCCGCCGGCTCCCGGTGTCAAGCAGTGAACGGCGCCATGTCGGAATCGCGGAGGCAGTGGATCATCGTCGGAGCGGTGCTCGCCCTCCTCGCGGGGCTGGTCGGCATCGGCTGGGCCAACCGCGGCTCGTTCCTCCCGCTGGACGTGGGGAGCGAGGCCCCGGCCTTCCGCGCCACCGACCTCCAGGGGCGCCCCGTCTCGCTGGCGGAGCTGCGCGGCCAGGTGGTGCTCCTCAACATCTGGGCGACGTGGTGCGGCCCCTGCCGCGACGAGATGCCCTCGCTCCAGCGCCTGCACCAGCAGCTGGGGCCGGAAGGGCTCAAGGTGATCGCCGTGAGCGTGGATGCCGCGCCCGGGAAGCTGGACGCGGGTGGCAACCCCGGCGGCGACGTCGCGGCGTTCGGGAAGCAGTACGGCCTCACCTTTCCGCTCTGGCGCGAGCCCACGGGGAGCATCCAGCGCGCCTACCGCACCACCGGCATCCCCGAATCGTTCGTGATCGGCCGCGACGGCAGCATCCGCAAAAAGGTGATCGGCGCCACCGAATGGGACGACCCCACTCACGTGGAGCTGATCCGCAGGTTGCTGAAGCAGTGATGCGGCATCGGAGAGGGTCCGCGCGAGCGGCGAAACGAGCGGCGGGCCCGGCGGCGGCGAAACGAGCGGCGGGCCCAGCGGCGAATTCATTCGCTCATGGACGGCGGGTTCCCGGGGCATCAGCGCGGGGGCGATTCGCTCCTGGACAGGGGCTGCGCGCGGTATGACGCGGTTCCGCCTTTCGCCGCGGCGGGTGCTGCGCAACTGGCAGCTGAAGCTGGCGGCGCTGGCGCTGGCAGTGCTGCTGTGGGTGCTGGTGCGCGCGGAGCAGCCCACGGAGCAGTGGATGCAGGTGCGCGTCGAGACGCAGATGCTCGACCCCGCCTACACGCTCGCCGCGCCGCCGACCCCGCAGGTGGTGCAGGTGCGCTTCGCCGGGAAGTGGCGCGAGATCGGGGAGCTGGCGCTGGAGAAGCCGGTGCTCGTGCTGCACGTGCGCAACGTGGGGCGGCAGCGGACGTTCGTGCTGGAGCCCGCCATGGTCCGCCTCCCCGACGGCGCCCGGGGCCGCGTCAGCGCGCTGGACGTGCGGCCGGGGCTGGTGAGGCTGGCCTTGCAGCCCGTTCCGACGCCCGACACCTCTTCCGCACGATGACCCGTCCGCCCCTGGTGCTCGGCATCGAGACCTCGTGCGACGAGACGTCGGCCGCGGTGCTGCGCGGCCAGAGCGAGCTGCTGGGGCACGTCATCTTCACCCAGGACGTGCATCGCCTGTACGGCGGCGTCGTCCCGGAGATCGCCTCGCGCGCCCACCTCCGCACGCTGGATCACGTGGTGGACGGCGCCCTGCGCGAGGCCGGCGTGCGGATCGAGGACGTGGACGTCGTCGGCGTGACGGCGGGGCCGGGGCTGATCGGGGCGCTGCTGGTGGGCGTGTCGTGGGGGAAGGCCGCCGCGTGGGCCGCGGGGAAGCCGGTCGTCGGCGTGCACCACATGGAGGCGCACCTCTTCGCCACGCAGCTGGAGCACCCGGACGCGACGCCGCCCTTTGTGGCGCTCCTCGTCTCCGGCGGCCACACGCTCCTCCTTTGGGTGCCGGCGTGGGGCGAGTACGTGCAGCTCGGCGCTACCCGCGACGACGCGGCCGGCGAGGCGTTCGACAAGGCGGCCAAGATCCTGGGCCTCCCGTACCCCGGCGGCCCCTCCATCCAGCGCGCGGCCGAGGACGGCGACCCATCGCGCCACCGCTTCACGCGCCCGCTGCTGAACCGCGGCCAGCGCCCGGAAGACTCCGACTATTACGACTTCTCCTTCAGCGGCCTGAAGACGGCGCTCCGCAACCGCGTCCGCGAGGTGGAGCGGGAGGGCGCTCTGGAAGCCGAGATCCCGGACTTGGCCGCCGCCTTCCAGGACGCCGCCGTTGACGTCCTCGCCGCCAAGACGATGCGCGCCGTCCGCGAGATGGACTGCCGGCGCATCGTCCTTGGCGGGGGCGTCGCCAACAGCCGCGCGCTGCGTGCCGAGCTGACGCGGCGCCTGGGCGGGCGCGGTGCCGTCTTCGCCCCCTCGCCGCGCCTGTCCACCGACAACGCCGCGATGATCGCGCGTGCGGCACAGTTTCGCTTCGCCCGCGGCGAGGTGGCCGGTCTGGAGCTCAACGCCCGCGCGGACCTCCCGTTCCCGGGCCTTCGCAAGCGCTGAACAGCAGGGCTCACGCGGAGACGCGGAGGAGCTGCAGGGCTCTTTTTTCAGTTGTTCTCCGCGCTCCGCGTCTCCGCGTGAGATGATGGTACGCGAGTCGCATCGCGAGCGCTTCACCGTGGGCCACACGACCCGAACCAGATCCGGCGACGGCTTGATCACGCTCCTCCACATCTCCGACCTGCACTTCGGCCCGCCGTTCCAGGAGCGGGTGGGCGAGTCGCTCCAGCGCTTCGCGCACCAGCTGGAGCCGGACGCCATCGTGGCCTCGGGCGATTTCACCCAGCGCGCGCTCCCCGAGCAGTTCGCGGCGGCGCGGGCGTACCTGGACCGGCTCCCGTCCGTGCCGATCGTGGTGACGCCGGGGAACCACGACATCGCGCTCTACCGCTTCGCCGAGCGCGTCTTCCATCCGTACGACCTGTACAAGGCGCACATCCTGCCCGAGCTCGACACGGTCACGAAGCTCCCCGGCGCCACCATCGTCGCGCTCAACTCCACCGCGCCGCTGCGGGCCACGGTCAATGGCCGCATCCACCGCTGGCAGATCGACTTCGCGCGCGAGGCGTTCCAGGACGTTCCGGAGGAAGACGCGCGCATCCTGGTGTCGCACCACCACTTCGCGCCCCCGCCGGACTGGGACCGCGTGGCGGTGATGCCGCAGGCCAAACGCGCGCTGGACGCCTTTACGCACTTCAAGGTGGACATGATCCTGGGAGGCCACCTGCACCGCGCGTACATCGGCAACTCGCTGGACGTGTACTCCGGCGCGGACCGCGAGCACGGCATCGTCGTCGTGCAGAGCGGCACCTCCACGTCGCGCAGGGGTAGGGCGAGGGAGCGCGAGAAGAACTCGCTCAACGTCGTGCGCGTGGACGCGCGGCACATCCGGGTGACGCACTACATGTACTTCGACGACGTGCAGGATTTCGTGCCCACGAGCCGCCACCAGTTCTTCCGCCGCGGCCGCCCCGCGCTGGACCGCGAGGGGCAGGCCGAGGCCGAGGCCATCTTCCGCGAGGACCACTCCTGATGGCGAGTCTCCGGCGCAGCCGCGCCCTCCGGCACACGGCGTGGGGAGTGGGCGGCGTGCTGTTGGGCGTCGCGCTGGCCTTCCTCGTCCTGAACCTGTTCGCGCGCACGCGGGCGGGGCACGCGCGCATCCTGGAGTACACGCTCAACGCTCTCGCGCGCAACGTGCAGGGCTCGCTGGACGTGCAGCGCATCAGCGGCAACCTGTTCGAGGGGGCTCGCCTCTACGGGATCTCGCTCACCGAGAAGGACGGCACGCCCTTCGTGCTGGCCGACAGCGCGGACGTGACGTACGACGTGCGCACGCTGCTCTCGCCGCGCATCCGCATCAACCGCCTGGTGCTGTACAAGCCGAACATCTACGTGCGCCGCTCGCCGGGCGACTCGCTCTGGAACTACCAGAAGATCTTCCGGGACACGGCCGCGCTTAACCCCAACCGGCCCCGCGTGCAGCGCGTGACCTTTGTCGACACGCTGCGGGTGGTGAACGGCTTCACGCGCGTGGAGATCCCCTGGGCGCCGGACTCCACCGCCTCCGCCCGCGCTCAGCGCGAGGAGGTCAGGCTGGCGCTACGCGACACCTCGCCGGTGATCGTGCGGCGGGTGCGGGGCGGCTACCTGCGCACCATCAACATGACAGGGCTGGGGGGGCGGCTGCGCCAGATCCGCTTCTCCCCCGGCGCGGAGTCGGGGTCGCGCATCACCATCGACACGCTGCGCGGCCGCGTGCAGTTCTTTCGCCGCCCCGCCGACGTGCGCCACGTGCAGGGGACCATCGCCATCCTCCCCGACCGCGTGGAGTTCGACGCCCCCGTGCTGCGCCTCCCCGCCTCGCGCATCGCGACCTCGGGCGTGATCTGCACGAAGAACGACACGCAGGCGTGCGGGCGCCGCGTCCCGCAGAACGAGCTCCCCTACTACGACATCGCGTTCCGCAGCGACACGATGGCGTTCCGCGACCTGCAGTGGATGTACCCGCGCTTCCCCAGCGGCGCGCACGGCAAGATGTCGCTCTTCCTGGAGACGCGCCCGGAAGGCACCCTGTTCGACATCCGCGACGCGCGCTTCACCGCGCCGGGCACGCGCATCGACGGCAGCTTCGGCATCACGGTGGGCGATACCATCGTCTTCAGCAACGTGGACGTGCAGGCCCGCCCTGTCCGCGTCTCCACCATCGAGCGGATGCTCCCCGAGGGTCTTCCGGTGCGCGGCCTGGTGCTCGGGTCCGCGACGATCCGCGGGTCGGGAGTGGCGCGCTGAGGCCCTCACCCCCGCTCGTTCCTCGCTGCCCCCCCTCCCGATAACAGGAGAGGGCTGCGCCCTCACGTCAACGGGAGAGGGGGCGAAAGGCCGGCCCGCCGCGACAACTCTCGCGTCGGGCCGGCTTTGTCGTGCGTGTCCCGGGCGTCGGCATTGGGGCAGGGCCACACGGGCAGCCACGCGGGCTATGAGGTTTGGGTGCGGAGTTGCGCGGTTCGGGGTGGGGGAAAGGGCGGGCGCGATAGATCGCGCCCCTACGAAGCACATCCGTGCGCAACGAAATCAGCCCCCGCCGCGAT
>JAUJMI010000242.1 GCA_030446945.1 Longimicrobium sp.
TCGGAGCGCAGCGCCTGCATGGGATCGTGCGCCGGGAAAGGGCGGGCAGACACCCGGGTCTGGCCCTACTCGAATCGCCCCGCGTCCCAACTTCAACCCCTGCAACAGCTTCCAACAAGACTCTGGCGGACCCCTCCGGAGCCCCCTACCTTGGCCTCCGTCCCAGCGACAATCCAGCCCCATCGCGCCCCGCCGCACCTCCGGCGTGGAGGCGCGTGTTCCCCCCCGCCGCCAGACGCGCGGCGGACGCAGGCCCCGCGGTTCCTCACGCCCGGAACACGTCCGGGAACTCACGAAACGGCAAATCCGGCGAAAGCCGGAGACGCAAAGCTACGAGGCTACCGCGGGCTCCCCGCCCGCCACGCCAGTCGAGCCGCCGATCGAGACACCCACCATGTACCAGCCCCACACCCCACGCCGCCATCGGTGGCACCCGCTCGCCGTCGTCGTCGCGCTGCTGCTCGCGCTGGTCGCGCCGGCCGCCGCGCAGGGCACCCACACCTTCGCCTCCGCCATCGCCGCGGACCCGACGGACGAGCTGCGCGCGCGCCACCTGCTGATCCCCGTGGAGGGGATCACGGCGGCGCAGCTGCGCGACACGTACAGCTCCGCGCGCTCCGGTGGCCGCGCGCACGACGCCATCGACATCCACGCCCCGCGCGGCACCCCGGTGCGCGCGACGGCCGACGGCACCATCCGCAAGCTCCACTCGGGCGAGCGCGGCGGCCTTTCGCTCTACCAGATGGACGACGACGGCCGCACGCGCTTCTACTACGCCCACCTGGATCAGTACGCCGAAGGGGTCGCCGAGGGACGCCGCGTGCGCCGCGGCGACGTGATCGGCTACGTCGGCGACACGGGGAACGCCCAACCCGGCGACTACCACCTGCACTTCTCCATCGCCATCCTGGACCACCCCTCGCGCTGGTGGGAGGGGACGAACCTGAACCCGTACGACGTCCTCGCCCGCGCCCCGTCGCGGCTGGCCCACGGCGGCCAGTAAGCCGATTCGAAGCCCCGGCCGCCCCGGCCGGGGCTTCGTCGTTTTGACCTGCGAAGCCGGCGGCACCGACTGGTACACGGGGATGTACCTGAGCACCATGCCCCGCGTCCTGATCCGCTTAACCGCGCCTCACCAGAGACCACAGAGGGGCACAACAAGAGGAAGGCGGTTTCGCGGTGTCCTCCGTGCCCATTCCGTTCCTTCCGTGGCTCTGCGTGGGACGGCCGTTCATCTCGTGCCCTCCATCACCGCCGCGAAGGTGCGGATGGCTTCCCACAGGTTGCCCAGGCGCAGATTCTCGTTCTCGGCGTGCTGGTTGTTGTCCGGGTTGACGGTGGGGAGGAGGATCACCTGCGTCCCCAGCACCTCCGGGAACCACGCCGCCGGGATGCTTCCGCCCATGGTGGGGATGACGACCGGCGGGAGCGCGGAGCCGGCGCGGACGGCTTCCACCACCCGGCGCGCAACGGGGTGGCCGAACGGGGTGCGGATGCCCCCGTACCCGCTCTCCCGCGCCAGCACGCGGGCGATGCGCGGGTGCGCGGCGCGGGTGGCGGAGTCGGGGTCCTCGCTCACCAGGTGGAAGCCCTGCGCGCGGATGTGCGCCATCAGGCGCTCCACCTGCCGCTCCGGAGCCACGGCCGGAACCACGCGCATGTCCAGCTCCGCCACCGCGCGGTCCGGGACCAGCGTGCGCGCCTGCGGTCCCACGTACAGCGACGACAGCCCGCGCACGTTCAGCGACGGCTCCGCGATGCTCTCCAGACGCCGCACGCCGCGCCCGCCCTCCGGCACCGCGAACCCGAATGCGGCCGGCTCGTCGTCGGGAAGCGCCGCGATGGCCGCGCGCTCTTCGGGCGACAGCGGCAGGACGTCGTCGTACCACCCGCGGATGGTGACCCGCCCCGAGTCGTTCTTCATGGAGGCGAGGAGGCGCGCCAGCTCCATCGCGGGGTTGGGCGCCCAGTTGCCGTAGTGGCCGCTGTGCAGGGGCCGGTTGGGCCCGTACACAGTGATCTGCGCCGACGTGATCCCCCGCGCCCCGAACACCAGCGTGGGCCGCCCGGAGGGGTCCTGCGGCCCGTCGGCCATCACCACCAGGTCGCTGCGCAGGAGCGCGCCGTGCTCGCGGACGATGCGCTCCAGCTGCGGCGACCCGGCCTCCTCGTCGCCCTCGAAGAGGAACTTCAGGTTCACGCGCGGGGCCCGCCCGGACGCGCGCAAGGCATCCAGCGCGGCCATCAGCGCCACGATCGGACCCTTGTCGTCCGACGACGAGCGGGCGTAGAGGCGCCACTCCGGGTCGAACGGCCCGCGCGCGGGGATGGGGATGATGCGCCCGCCGCGCTCCAGCGCCCGGTCGCGCAGCACGGGCTGCCACGGGCCGTGCCCCACCCAGCGGGCGGTGTCCACCGGCTGTCCGTCGTAATGGGCGTAGATGAGGAGCGTGGTGCGCGCCCCCGGCGCCGGCAGCTCGCCGAACACCATCGGCGGCCCACCCCCCTCCAGCAGCCGCGTCCTGATCCCGCGCCGCCCCATCATCTCCAGCAGTGCCGTGGCGTTGCGGCGGATGTTGACGCTGTCGCTCGCCACGTTCGGGATAGCGAGGAAGCGCACCAGCTCCCCGATCACCTCCGGCTGGTGCGCGTCCACGTACGCCCGCACCGGGTCGCCGCGCTGCCCCTGGAGCGCCGCGGGCAGCAGGACGGTCAGGATCGTGGGCCAGAGGGTGCGGCGTTTCATCGGCGTATCCGTCGGTGCGGAGGATGGCGTGGGTGCTGGCGTATGGTAACGTGGCGATCTGTGGTGCGACAGGTGGGCGCTTCCAGCCATCCTCGCGGTCAGCGGTGGCCGTCGCGGGGGAAGGCACAGGCAGCCACGTGGGGCTGCCCCTACGTGGCGTCTGAGCCGGGAGCGGCGGTCGAGGCGGGGGCGAGGGCGGGCAAACACGCAGGGGACACGCAGGGCTGCCCCTACGAGATCTGTGCGTGGTGCGGCGGTCGAGGCGGGGCGGAGGGTGGGCGCGATGAATCGCGCCCCTACGAGGGCGTGCGCGAACGCGGCGGAGGGGGCAGCGAGGAACGAGCGGGGGGTGAGGGGCTCCGCCGACGCGCGCCGAAGTAGCGTTGCGCGGACGGTGGCAACGATCCGGGGGATTGCGGGATCGAAACCTTTGTGTGCCCGGCCCCGTTTCCGGAGCAGCCCCCCGTCGTCCCTTCGAAGGAGCTTTCGTCATGCGTGCCCTTGTTCTGCTCTGCGCCGCCCTCTCGCTCGCCGCCCCCGCCCACGCGCAGGGTGGCCACACCCGTACCGGTTCCGACACCCGCTTCGTCGAGCGCCAGCCGCTTCGCCGCGCCACCTCCGCCATCCAGACGCGCGGCGGCGAGGTGGCCCTCCTCCTGATCGACCGCAAGCTGGTGATGCAGCTCACCGACCGCGGCCTCAGCAAAATGGACCGCGACATGGACGCCGATGCGAAGCAGGAGGAGTCTGGCCTCGCACGGGTGATTGCCGGGATGGTACGCAGCGGCGTCCGCACGATGCTGGACCGCGGCATGGAGTACCCCATCTCCGAGCTGCGCGAGGCGCGCTACGAGAACGGTCGCCTGGTCCTGGAGAACCGCGAGGGCAAGTCGATCTTCGATGACGTGCGGGTGAACGACGACCAGGTGATGGAGAGCTTCTCGCCCGCCGAGGCGCGCGCCTTCGCCGCCCGCGTCAACCAGGCCCGCCGGCGCGTCGACATGTAGCGCGGATCAGAAGCCTGAAAGAAGCGCCGCCGCGATTCCGAGTCGCGGTGGCGCTTCCGTTTTGAAGGGGAATACTACAGCCGCTTGAGACAACGTTTGTGCCATCCGCGATCCGGCACCATCTTGAGGATTCTACCCGCAACCCGTACGAGGAGGGAGGATGAGGCAGAGATCGCTGCTCCTGCTGCGCGTCTCCATCGGCCTGCTGATGGTGTTCTGGGGGATCGACAAGCTGGTGAACGTGGAGCACGGGATGCAGGTGTCGGAGGGGTTCTACCTGGGGCTGTTCTCCACACCGGTGCTCCTCCAGGTGTTCGGCGTGCTCCAGGTGCTGCTCGGGCTCCTGGTGATCGCCGGGGTGGCGCGCAACCTCCTCTATCCGGCGCTCCTGGCCATCACCGGGGCCACGGCGCTCGGCGTGTGGAAGTCCATCGTCGATCCCTGGGGATGGTACCTCCAGGGGAGCAACGTGCTCTTTTACCCCTCGCTCATCATCTTCGCGGCGAGCCTGGTGCTCTGGGCTTTCCGCGACGACGACACCCTCGCGCTGAGCCGCGGACGGCGCGGTGCGGCGGGGTAGGGCCTCGTGCGCGTGCTGAGAGCGTGTCTCCGATGATAGCGAACCGCGTGAGTCCCGCACGCGCGCTGGTTGTCACGGCCGCGCTGTGTCTCGCCGGCGGAGTGGCGGGCGCGGGGCTCGGTGTGTGTCTCCTCGCGATCCTCAGCCTGGTGGTGGATGGTCCCGGCGGGTTCCCGTACGTCGTGCATGCGTACGCCGTAGCGGGGGCGGTGGGTGGGGTGCTGGGCGGCGTGCTCGTTCCGGTCAGCGCGTGGACGCTGCTGCGCCGGGTGCCCTTCGGCCTCGTCTTCGCGGGCGCGTCCGTCGGCACCGCCGCGGGCGGAACGCTGGGGCTTCTGCTTTCCGGGCTCGATCCGCTCGTCGCGGTGGCCGGCGCGGTCGGCGGGTACTTCCTCTCCGCTGCCATCCTGTACGGCCGCTCACGGCGCGCCCAGTCGCCCCCGGCGACCGCCCACGCCCCCGAGCTCCCCGGCTCACGGGGCTGAGCCAGGCCGCGGCCAACGACGCGCGCGCGGACGTGGAACGCCGCGCCTCAGAGCGCGCTGGGCGGCGGCCGGCTTCGCTGATCCGTCTGCCTTGCCGGGCACCTGCGCGGCCCGCCACATTCGCGGGAACAGCATCACACGGAGGGAACCGCGAGCCGCGGAGAAACCCTCTTCTCTTTTCTCGCCGTGCCCTCCGTGTCTCTCTGTGAGGCCGCAGTTTGAAGCGACTCGAACGCCTGGGCGAGGCGACGGCCCCGGACGGCAGCGTGCTGACGCTGTACCGGCACGACCGCGACTACTCCATCCGCGTGGCGGGCGTGGAGCTGATGTCCACGCGCCGCTACCATTCGGAGGAGCAGCTCTCGGAGTTGGTCTGCCGGCCGCTGGAGGAGAGCCGAGGCGCGCGCGTCCTGATCAGCGGGCTGGGGTTCGGGTTCACGCTCCGGGCCGCGCTGCGCGTGCTCCCCGTGGACGCGGCAGTGGTGGTCGCGGAGATCGCGGGCGGGATCATCGCGTGGAACCGCAACCCGGAGTACCCGCTCGCGGCCGATGCGCTGGCCGACTCCCGAGTGGAGCTGCGGCATGCCGACGTGCTCGACGTGCTGCGGGCGGGCCGGGGCGCCTACGATGCCATCATGCTCGACGTGGACAACGGTGCCGATGCGCTGACGACCGCAGGCAACGCGGAGCTGTACCAAAGCCGCGGCGTGCGGGTGGCGGCGGAGGCGCTGCGCCCCCGCGGCCGGCTCGCCTACTGGTCCGCCGACGACGATCCCCGCTTCGCAGGCGTGCTGCGCGCCGCCGGGCTCAGCGTCGAGGTGGTCCGGGTGCGGGCGCACGCCACCGCCGGCGGCCCTCACACGCTGCTGCTCGCCCGCGCATCCGCGACGTGACGATCCCCCTCCCGCCGTACCCCGATGCCCACCAGCCGCACGCTCAAGTGCCCGTGGCTAACGGCATCCTGACGGTGCGCCACGGGCCGCTGCCCTGGCTCGGGAACCGCGAGATCCCGACGGATTCGCTGGAGCATCTGTATTGCGATGAGCACATCAGCCGCAGCCGGAAGGGGACCACGGTCACGTACTCGGTGCGGGCGCGCGGCAAGGATGGCTCATGGTCAAGCTCGTCACCGGCCTGCCGGAGCGCGACCCGGCGATGTACATCGAGCAGGAGGTGGAGCGCCACGTGGGAATCGCAGACCGGCGCGTCGCGGGGCAGGTGCGGCGGTAGCTTTCACGACGAGCGG
>JAUJMI010000243.1 GCA_030446945.1 Longimicrobium sp.
CCCATTTTGTCATCCTGAGCAAAGCGCTTCTCAAGACTCGCCCTTTGTGCGAACTTTGGCGCGGAGCGAAGGATCTACTGCGCGTGCCGAGGGGCTCGCCGTTCGCGCCGGCCTCTTGCCTCGCGGGCTAGATCCTTCGGTCGCCGCAGTGCATCGGACGGGAGGCCGCATGAAGCTTAGGCGGCTCCCTCAGGATGACAAGGTGGTTCCGGCGCAATCACGCACCAACGCACTTCCACCCGGTGCGGAGGAGACACCTTCCGCTCGCATTCTGTGTCGCCGTGACACGCCCGCGGCGCGGGGTGAAACGGTAAGTGGTTGAGTGCGAATGGGTTGAGGGTTTCCGACACGGGGCACGGCATCTGCCCTTGCGGAAGGTGCAAACGTGGGGCGTAGACCGGCCTTTTTTCGAATCTGGAGGTACTATGCGCACTATCCTGGCGCTCGCCCTTGCCGCGGCGCTGCTGGCCGCGATTCCCGCACGCGCACAGCAAGACACGGTTCCGCAGGAGATCGCCGAGGCCCGCCTTCCGGCCGAAATCGCGGAGCGAGTCACCAACTTTTTCAACGATCCCCGCACCCTCCACTTCAACGGCCGCACCCGCATCCCGGCAGACGGGACGGTGTCCGGGCCGGTGGCGGTGCTCGACGGGCCGTTCGCCGTGGCCGGGCGCATCGACGGCGACGTGGTGGTCATCAACGGCGGCCTGGAGCTCCTTCCCGGAGCGGTCGTGGCCGGGAACGTAACCGTGGTCGGCGGCCAGATCACCGGCGGCGACAGCGCCCGCGTGCAGGGGGAGATGACCGCCTACTCCGCGCCGCTGGAATACGTGCGCGACGGCGAGCGCATCGTCCTCCAAGAGCCCGCCACCGTGGGCGACTCGACGGGCGAGGGCACCACGCTGCGCCCCCGCCGCGGCAGGACGCGCCTGGTGCTGGCCACCGAGGGGAGCTACAACCGCGTGGAGGGGCTCCCCATCACCTTCGGGCCGGTGGTGGAGACGCCGGGGCGCAACCCCTTCCGGCTCCGCGCGCGCGGCATCTTCCGCACCGAGGCGGAGGGGCCGTACGGCGCCGAGCGCTGGGGCGGCGAGGTGCAGGCGGAGCAGTTCCTGGGCGGACGGGGCCTCTTCCGCATCGGGGGCGCGGTGAGGTCGATCGTGTCGCCCATCGAGGGGTGGCAGCTCACCAACGTGGAGAACAGCCTCTCCACCTTCGTGTTCCACCGCGACTTCCGCGACTACTACCAACGGCAGGGGTACAGCGTCTTCGCCACGGTGGGGCCCTGGCGCTCGCCCTTCTCGGCCACGCTGGAGTACCGCGCCGAGCGCCAGCTTCCGCTCGCCGCGGGCAACCCGTGGACGATCTTCAACAACAACGACCCCTGGAGGCTGCAGCCGTACGCCGCCCGCGGCGACCTCAACTCGATTCTGGCCAGCGTCAGGTGGGACGGGCGCAGCGACCCGGTCGACCCCTCCGCCGGCTGGTACTTCGAGACGGAGCTGGAGCGCGCCGTGCGCAGCACCCTTCGCCAGCCGGAGCTCGTCTCCATCCCCGTCGGCGGCGACGATCCCACCGGCACCACCGTGCGTCCCGAGCGCCACTACGGGCTGTTCACGCACGGCTTCGTGGACCTGCGGCGCTACAACCGCATCAGCCCCACGGCGCGGCTCAACCTGCGCGTGATGGCCGCCGGCGGCTTCGGCGACGAGCTCCTCCCCCCGCAGCGGCAGCACGCGCTGGGCGGCGAGGCGTCGCTCCCCGGCTTCAACCTGCTCTCGCTGGACTGCGCCGCGCGCGGCGAGGTGGTGCGCGTGCCCTCCAACCCGACCCAGAACACCGCGCCCCGTGCCTTCTTCGGCGGTTACGGCTGCGACCGGGTGGTGCTGGTGCAGGCCGAGTACCGCGGCAACGTCGACCTCCACATCAACGTCGGCCGGCCGGACAGCGAGAGCGAGGACGACGGCGTGCGCCGCGTGAGCGCGGGGTGGGACGGGACGCTGGGGTGGAGCCTCTTCGCCGATGCGGCGAGCGGGTGGGGGAAGGCCCCATGGGACGCCATGCAGCAGGATGCGGTCGACATCGGAGCCGGCATCCTCCTGGGCCGGCTGGGCGTGTACGCGGCCGTCCCGGTCTCCAGCGACGGCCGCTTCGTGCGGCCGAGCCGCGGGCCCAACATCTTCGTCCGGCTGAACTCGCGCTTTTGACTTCGTTCCTCCGCCAGGCCTTACCCGCGCTCCTCCTGATGCTGGGGGCGCTCGTGGATCCCGCACCGCTCCGCGCTCAGCGGACGCTGGTGCTGGGCGTGGCAGGCCCGGCGCAGCAGTGGCGGCCCGTGGTGCGCGTGAACGGCGCCCTGCGCGACCGCGCCCTTCGCGACGCGCTCGCCTCCGGACTCCCCATCCGCCTGCACCTGCGCGTGGAGCTCTGGCGCAAGGACGTGCTGGACCAGCTCGAAGGCTCGCAGGAGGTGTCGCTGGCCGTGCTGCGCAGCGCCCTGGACGAGGGGTACGTGCTGGAGGATGGCCGCGTGCAGCGCACCCTCCCCTCGATGGGGGCCGTCGAGGCCGCGCTCCAGGTGGCCTTCGCCCCCACGCTGCACCCGCGCAAGCGGGGCCGCTTCTACTACCTGGCCACGCTGGACGTGGAAACCCTCTCCCTCTCCGACCTGGACGACCTGCGCCGCTGGCTCCGGGGCGAAGCGCGCCCCGCCGTGGCGGGGGAGAAGGAGGTGCGAGGCGTGGTGCAGCGCGGGGTGCGCCGCATCTTCGTGCGCATGCTGGGGCTGCCGGCCCGGCAGTGGAGGGCGCGGAGCGGGGGGTTCGGGGTGTAGCGGGCCGAAGAGCAGCTCACATGCGGCAATGGAAGAAACGGCGAGCCACACAGGCCCGCCGTTTTTCTGTGTGATCGCAAACCGCATGGCCAGGAAACGCGGAGAGAACTTCCCGTGCTCTCCTCCGCGTCGCCGCGTGAGATCGCTTCTGGAGCGCGTCTCCTGTTGACATCCTACAGAGAACCGCCTACCTTCTCCTCGACCTTCTACAAGGAGACACTTGGATGGCTCCGTCGCCGCAGCACGAGGTGCTCCAGGGCACGCTCGACCTGTTGATCCTGAAGACGCTCACGCTTCAGCCGATGCACGGCTGGGGGATTTCGCAGCGTATACAGCAGCTCTCCAACGAGGTGCTTCAAGTCAATCAGGGATCGCTCTATCCCGCGCTCCACCGGCTGGAGCGAAAGGGGTGGATCGCTGCGGAGTGGGGCGCGTCGGAGAACAACCGGCGGGCGAAATTCTACCTGCTCACCCCGGTCGGCCGCGAGCAGCTCGCCACCGAGGTGGACGGATGGCGGCGCTTCACCTCCGCGGTGGACCTGATCCTGGGGACGCCATGATCCGCGCCCACCTGCGCTCCCTCTTCCGCCGCTCGCACGTGGAGCGCGAGCTGGACGACGAGGTGAGCTTCCACGTGGAGATGGAGACGCAGGCAAACCTGCGCCGCGGCATGTCTCCAGACGAGGCGAGGCGGCGCGCGCTGCTGGACTTCGGCGGGGTGGAGGCCCACAAGGAGGCGTGCCGCGACGAGCGGGCCGCGCGCCCGCTGCACGACCTGGGGCGGGACCTTCGCCACGCGGCGCGCGCCCTGCGCCGCAGCCCCGGCTTCACCGCCGCGGCCGTGCTCACGCTGGCGCTGGGGATCGGCGCCACCACCGCGGTGTTCAGCATCGTGGACGGCGTGCTGCTGCGCCCCCTGGTGTATCCGGACGCGGAGCGACTGCACTCACTTTTCGAGGCGCAGCCGCAGGGGCAGATACGCTCGGCATCGTACCCCACCTTCCAGGAGTGGCGACAGCGCGCGGCTCCCTTCGCGCGCCTGGGCTTCGTGCGCGGCGAGGACGTGCTGGTGCGCGGCACGGAGGGGCCGCAACGCTTCGTGGGCGCCTACATCAGCAGCGATTACTTCGGCGTGATGGGGACCCGGCCCCTGCTCGGCCGCACCCCGTCCGCCGACCGAGAGGCCGTGCTCTCGCACCGGCTGTGGGAGAAGTACTTCGCGGGGGAGCGCTCCGCTGTGGGGCGCACCATCTCCACGCGCGAGGGGCCGCTGACCGTCGTGGGGGTGATGCCGCCGGGATTCGTCGCCCCCATCTGGGCGGACATGTGGATCCCGGTGGGCGGGCTCGCGCCGGAAAAGGCCAAGCTCCTCGCCGATCCGCGCGTGCACGTGGACAGCGAGGTGGTCGCGCGGGTGGAGCCGGGGATCACGCTCGAAGCTGCGCGCACGCGCATGAACGCGCTGGCGGCCGCGATGGTGGCCGAGGGCGCGAGCGAGGCGGGATGGACGCAGGTACGCTTTTACTCGGCCCGCGAGATAGCGGTCGGGCCGGGCGTGGAGGGGCGGCTGGCGGTGCTGGGCGCCGCCGTGGCGCTGGTGCTGCTGATCGCCTGCGTCAACGTCGCCAACCTGCTGCTGGCGCAGGCCACGGCACGGCGGCGGGAGCTCGCCATCCGCACGGCGCTGGGGGCGGGGCGCGGGCGGCTCGTGCGGCAGCTGCTGGCCGAGGGCACGCTCGTGGGGCTGGCGGGGGGAGCGGTGGGCGCCGGAGCCGCCGTGCTTGCCGTCCGGCTGCTCCGCACCCGCGCCCCCGATGCACTGCCGCGCCTGGCGGAGGTCTCGGTGGATGCGCGCGTGCTCGCCTTCGCGCTGGCGGTGTCGCTGGGCACGGTGCTGCTGTTCGGGCTGGTGCCGGCGCTGCGCGGGTCGCGCGGCGACCTGGCGGGGGCGTTGCGCGGCGGCCGGGGCGGAGCGGGGCGCGGCGCCACCCGGGGGCGCTCGGCGCTGGTCGTCGTCGAGGTGGCGCTGTCGCTGATGCTGGTGGTGGGCGCGGGGCTCCTCATCCGCGGCCTGGGGCGGCTGGAGGCCACCGAGAAGGGCTTCGATCCGGGCAACGTCGTCACCCTCCGCGTCTTCCCCCCCGAGCCGCGCTACGCGGACGAGGGGGCTGCGCGCGAGCTGTACCGGCGGCTGCGTGAGGCGGCGGCGGCGGTGCCCGGCGTGCGCCACGCGGGGCTCGCCAACCACATCCCCATGACGGGCGGCAGCGCCGTCACCCGCGTGCAGACCTCCGGCCCCGCCCCCGCCGACGGGGACCTCGTCTACTATCGCTCCGTCTCGCCGGAGTACTTCGCCGCGATGCGCAGCCGCCTGCTGCGCGGCCGCTTCATGCAGGAGGCCGACCTGGCGGGTCCCGGCGGCGGCGTGGTGGTGAGCCGCTCCCTGGCGAAGGCGTTCTGGCCGGGGACGGAGGCGGTGGGGCAGAGCGTGACCCTATCGCGCGCCGCGCAGGGGCGCCCCGGGATGGGCGACCCGATGGCCGCACGCGTGGTGGGCGTGGTGGAGGACGAGCGCCAGTACGACCTGGTGACCGATCCGGTCCCCACCGTCTTCGTCCCCTATACCTGGGACCCGTGGACCCACGTCGTGGTGCTGGCGCGCACCGACGGCGACCCCGCCCGCGTGGTGCCCGCCCTGCGCCGCGCCGTGCTGGCCGTGGAGCCGGAGATCCCCGTGGCCGGCACCGGACCCTGGATGGGCTTCCGCACGCTGAACGAGATGATGGCCGGCACCCTCGAAGGCCAGCGCCTCAACGCCGTGCTCCTCGCCGTCTTCGCCGCCTCCGCGCTCCTGCTGGCCGCCGTCGGGATCTTCGGGGTGATGGCGTACGTGGTGGCGCAGCGCACCCCCGAGATCGGGGTGCGCGTGGCCCTGGGCGCCCGCCCCGGCGACGTGGTGCGGTGGGTGACGTGGCAGACGCTGCGGCTGGCGGGCGCCGGCCTGGTGCTCGGCTTCGCGGGGGCCATGGCCGCCACCCCCATCCTGCGCAGCGAGCTCTACGGCGTCAGCGTTGCCGACCCCGTCGTCCTCCTCGCGGTGCTGGTAATTTTTGCCGCCGTCGCCTTCCTGGCCGGCTATCTCCCCGCCCGCCGCGCCGCCCGCGTCCCTCCCATCACCGCCCTGCGCGCCGAATAAGAGACACGGAGGCACAGAGACGAAG
>JAUJMI010000244.1:0-4612 GCA_030446945.1 Longimicrobium sp.
CCCCGACGGGGTGACACAGAGCGCATCGTCGGCGGGGGCCGCCGGGGCCCGGGTCAGATCCGCACTCTCGGCCACGTTGTCGATGAACTCGGCGTTGTTCATGAGTCGCTCTCCGCTTTGGGGTGAACCTCCGCGGCGCGGCTCGTCCGCGCCGTCCACACTGCATGCAATCTCGTTGCCACCAGCTTTTTCCAGGGGTCGAGAGGGGTTCAGCGCCCGAATCCGGAGCGGAATGAGTCCACCACACGCCGCGCCGCGTCGCCGGCCTGCCCAAAGGTCTGCTTCGCCGCCTCGCGGTAGGCGCTGGCTGCCTGCGACAGGTCTTCGCGGTACGGTGCGTCGGGCTCGCCGCGCCGGTGGTATTCCCCCGCAATGACGCGCTCGTATGCACCGCTCTCGAACCATGCCCGCATCTCGGCCACGCGGATCACGGGGAAGGGGTGCGTGGAGCCCAGCACGTTGAGCACCTTGTAGACCTGGTCCGCGAGAGCGCCCTCCTCCCGGTACTCGTCGCTCTGGCGGATGAACTCCGCCAGGTTCGCGCCGCCCGACGCGCCGCCGGCGAACTTGAGCATCACGCGCAGCCCCGGCTCGGGATCCTGCACGCCCAGGATGCCGGCGCGGTCGCAGGAGAGCTCGGCCTTGCGGTACCACTCCAGCAGCGCCACCAGCACGGCGCGCGCCGCCAGCCCCACGATGGGGAAGCCCATCCCGGCGAGCATCGTCAGCAGCCGCATCATGGTGGTGTAGAGCACGTGGCCGCTCATGATGTGCCCCAGCTCGTGCGCCAGGATGAAGCGCAGCTCGTCGTCGTCAAACCGTTCCTCCAGCGCCGAGTTGACGACGATGAACGGCTTCTCCATCCCGTACGCGGCGGCGTTGAAGTGGGGGTCCTGCGTCACGTACACGGGGTATTCGCCGGGCGCGTCCAGCGTGCGCGCCACCTCGCCGTAGATGCGGTGCACGCGGCCGAACTGAGTGGGCGAGGTGCGCACCGCGTTTGCCAGGAACGCGAGCCGCACCGCCCGCTCGCCGAAGTAGCCGAAGAGCGTCCTCAGCACTTCGTCGAAGCCGGGGATCTTGCGCAGCGCGTTGAGGGTGGCGCGGTCGGCCGGGTGCTCCCAGCTGCGCGAGTCGATCTGGGTGAGGGTGCGCGTGGCGCGCGAGGGCTCCAGCATGGCGTCTCGTGGGTGGGGAGGATGGCGCGGGCGGGGCTGCCGCGCCCGTCACGCTGCGGGGGTACGCCGCCGGGGGGCGCGGTGTTTCAGTGGCCGGGGGGAACACCGGGGTGGGGGCGCGGGGTAGATGATGCGAACGCACGTCCGTTTCTCTTCTTCCGCCGCACCGCGCTTCGCCTTACATTGCGCGGAACGCCGGCGGCCCGCAGCCGGGCGCCTCCCGCGGCCCGCCGCCATCCGCACCCACGCATCCTGGAGGTCCACACATGCGCCATCAACGCACCCGTCTTCTTCCACTACTGGTACTTCTCGCCGCCCTCCTTCCGTCCGCGCTCACGGCGCAAGCCGCCGCCACGCTGCGCGGCAACTGGACCCTCAACCGCCAGCAGAGCGACAACCTGGAGTCCGCCATCAACCGCGTCGTCTCGCGGATGAACGTGGTCGTCCGCCAGATCGCGCGTCCGCGGCTGCGCAGCACGAACACGGCGTATCCCAGCATCGCGATGTCGTACGACCAGGCCTCGGTGCGCGTGGACATGGCCGGGCGTCCCTCGGTGTCCAGCCCCGCCAACGGCCAGCCGGTCCTCTGGCAGCGCGAGACGGGCGGCGCCTGCCGCGAGATGAAGGGCGACTGCGTGCGGGTGAGCGCCGAGTGGGAAGGCGGCAACCTGAAGCACACCTTCCAGGCCGAGGACGGCCGCCGCGTGAACGTGTACTCGGTGAGCCCGGATGGCAAGACGATGACGATGAACGTGACCGTCACCTCGCCGCGCCTTCCGCAGCCGCTGACCTACAAGCTCCTGTACAACCGCGCCACCTGACCGGTTTTTCGGGCGGGGACGGGGCGGGGCCGGCCGGAGCGATTCCGGCCGGCCCCGCTCAGTTTCATTGCGCAGGATGGCCTCGCCCACAGTCTAGACCGGCGGCGTGATCTCGCCTCTGCGGTCCGGGTGGATGTGCTCGCCGTTCGTGAGCTCGGCCGGGAGCAGCGATGGAACGATGCCCGGCGCGGACTCCCACGCGTCGAAGACCTCGGCGTAGCGCAGCCCGAACGGTGCGCCCGCCGTGCGCAGCCGCTCCTCGATCCACGCCCGCTCGCCGAAGCCGATCCGCTTCAGGTAGAACTCGCCGAGCGCAAAGATCCGGTCCAGGTACGGCTCCACGTCCACCGCGACGGCGGGGAGCACGGAGTGGGCGCCGCGGTAGGTGAAGACCGGGGCCGCGCCGCGGTGGGGCTTGCGTGGGGCCACCACCTTGGCGATCCGCGCCAGCGTCACGGCGTCGCGAACGATGCGGCCGGTTGCCTGGTGGTCAGGGTGGCGCATCCCGCGGGCCCACGCGTCGCCCCAGGTGAGGATGCCGTCCGGGCGCACCTCGGTGATCAGCTCGGCCACGCGGCACGCGTTCTCGGGCGTGGACTCTACGCCGCAGTCGGGGAGGTCCAGGAAGCGCGTCTCGCACCCCAGGATCTCGCCGGCCAGACGCCCGTGCTCCTCGCGGATCGCCGCCACGCGGTCCTGCGCGATGCCGCCGAACGCCTCGGTCATCTCCCCGCGCGTGAGCCAAACCACCACCACCCGATCGCCGCGCGCGCGCTGGGCCAGGATCGTCCCCGCCGCCCCCACCTCGTCGTCCGGGTGCGCCAGCCCCACCAGCAGCGTCCGTTGTCCCATTCGCGCCTGATCTCCGTTCCCGTGACCGTATCCATCGCGAGCCGCACAATCTCGCACCCGCACGCGCGCCCGGCAAAGCCCGCGCCCGGCCCGATGCGTGCACGCTGCCTACCGGGAAGGCCGGATTGTGGCAGGCAGCATGTCGTGAGTAGACTGGAGCAGACTCCTCCTGGATAATAAGGTGATAGCGCAGGGTTGAGACGAGATCGCTGCACGCGCGGTATCATCTACTGCCCGGTCCGTCGACGCGTTCTCCTCAGATTCAGCGAAGGCAAACATGAGCGATTCACTTCCTCCAATGCGGCTGGACCGATCGGCGCTCTCGGTCGCGTCCAGCTTCGATGATTCCGACGAAAAGCGTTACTGGCTGGAACGTTCCCCAGCCGAACGCCTCCGTCACATGGAAATCCTCCGCAGGATCAACTATGGGTCCCGAGCTACCGAGCGACTTCAAAGAGTTTTTGAGTTTGCTCAAGTCCCATGGCGTTAGGTACCTCCTGATCGGCGGATATGCGGTCGGGTACCACGGCTATCCGCGTGCGACCGGGGATATGGACATCTGGATCGCGGTGAGCCCGGAGAACGCGGATCGGACTGTCGAAACCGTTCGGGAGTTCGGGTTTAGCACTCCGGATCTCGCGCCCGGTCTCTTTCTGCGGGAGCAGGGCATCGTGCGAATGGGGAATCCCCCGCTACGCATCGAGATCATGACCAGCATCTCCGGCGTGAGCTTCGAGGAGTGCTACGCGCACGAGGAGAAGTACATCCACGTGCACCCCGGCGCGCATCCGGACATGGTGCCCTGGCTGCTGGAGAAGGAGATCCACATCTGGGGCGTGGACGTGGTCAGCACCGACCACCCGATGGACCTGCCGATCGGGCGCTTCCTGAGCAAGGGGCTGCACAACCACTGCGACCGCGTGCGCGCCGCCGCCGAGAAGAAGTTCGGCGGCCCCGAGGCCGTCGCGCGCCTCTTTCCGGACGAGGACTACCAGCTCACGCACAACAAGCTGTTCGACAAGAATTGCATGCACATCGAAAACCTGGGCGGCGACATCAGCGCCCCGGAGCTCCAGAACCGCCGCCTGATCCTGGGCGTCTTCCCCTGGAAGTTCCAGGGCGGCGAGGCTGCCTTCGCGCGTGTGGTGGCGTTCGACGGGGAGTGGCCGGCGAATCCCTGACGGCCGGGGTGAGTGAACTCGCTGCAACAGTAGCACAAAGCTCGCCTGCGCGGATTTGCGGGGGGGGAGATCCGGGTGGGGCGCGGGATGCCGGCGCGGGCGGGGGCGTATTCCCCGCCGACACAATCGTAGCAATCCCTTTCGTTGACATCACGCCAGGAGCACCCGGGTGAACGAGGGTGCGTGGACGTCAGACCAGATGCCCTCGAAGGGGCCCTGAGTGACCCACTCTGGTTGCATAGCCGCAGCAGGTGGCCGGTCCCTTTGATGCTCCATCGCAACCCGACATCGGCCAGCTGCGCCAAAGGGCTCAGGTGCGCGGGAGGGTCCCGCACGTGACCTGGTGTAGCCAGAAGTCGAGAGGACCGCTGCTGGTCGTCACCGTGCGGGCCGGGCTCCCACGCCGCAGCAGGTTGGCACTGCGCCCAGAGTGCACGACACCGCACATCGCACACGCTCTCCGCCGCTCCGTCCCTGACGGATTCGAAGTGGTTCGCCTGGACCTGATCCGGGAGCGTTGCCGCGGCCGCCCCGGCGCAGGTGTCCGCTGAGCTTCTGGAGGCCTGCGGCCAGACCGTGG
>JAUJMI010000244.1:4712-6035 GCA_030446945.1 Longimicrobium sp.
GCATCTCAAGACAGATCTACGACCACGCCCGTGTAGCTACTCTGCCGAGATCCGGGCAACCCCTTGCGGAATGTGTCACCATGTGTTTGCTTCCTTGCTGATCGTTCCCTGCCCCTTAGTGTCCTCGAGCCTCCCTACTTCCGGCTCGCTCCGTTCCGCGCCGTCCGTCCTACGCAGAAGCGCCTCCGCCTGCGACGCGCGCACCGGGTACGATCCCGGACCTCACGATCACCGGGTCCGTCCGCCGCTCCCATGCTTCCTACACGCACCGGATCTTCAAAACCATAGAGTGCCATGCCGTTCTCTCCGCCTACGCTGTACCTCCTGCACCCTTGCGCGGAGTTTCGGGCGCGCGCGTCACACGCCGCCGGTCGGCAGTTCACCGTTCGAACCGTGCAGTCATGGTTGGAACTGGACAGGGTGGTGCGTGCGTCTACGCTAACGGCTCTCGCGGTGGTCCATCCCTATCGCGCTCAGGACCAGTCGCCAGGCCCATGCCGGAGTTCCGTGAACTGCTCCGCGCGAGGCCGAGCGCAACGGTGATTGCCGTCGTACGGGCGGCCCACGGACGCTCCGCGGATCTGCGATTGCTGGGATCCTGGGGAGTCAAAGAAGTCATCGTCGAGGATCAGGATGAGGTCGGCGACATCGCCAGCATCTTGCGGTGCGTGGGTGGCAGGCACGTTGTCGGCCGATGGGAGACAGTCCTGCCGTCCACCCTCGGAGAGCCCGCTCACGCGATCCTGGTAGCGGCTGCGGAAGTCGTGGTCTCGGGAGGGCAGAGCAAGGAACTCGCACGTGCCCTGCACCTTTCTCCCCGAACCCTCGTACGCCGGTGCGAGTCGACGGCACTCCCGCCACCTGGTCAGATCCTCGGCTGGATGCGGATCCTCAGGGCAACAGAACTCTTGAGGGATCGCGACCTGTCCGTTGAGAGCATCGCGGCCACGTGCGGGTATGCGTCGCGCGCAGGATTGCACAGAGCTATTGGACGGTTGATTGGTACCACCCCCGGCGCCATGCGGGAAGACGGCGCATCCGATGGCATTCTGCACTTGTTCGCTCGAGCCATGTGCATGGCCGAAGCGGCGATGACCGATACGGATCGACGCAGCAGTCCCCTGTGCCCGAAACTTGTGGCCGACTGGGAGGCACGCCTCGCAGGATGATTTTGGCGCAGAAAGGTAACCGATGGGTGTTTGCGGTGTGGGCGGTTGTGCGTGCGTCGTACATAATACAGGCGCCTACCCAATTGGAATGGGCCCCGCGCAACCGCTGGAAGCACCCTTCCTATTGCCTTCCAAATCCCGAGGAGAGTCTCAA
>JAUJMI010000245.1 GCA_030446945.1 Longimicrobium sp.
AGCTCGTCGGGCTCATAACCCGAAGGTCGCGGGTTCGAATCCCGCCCCCGCTATGGAAACGCCCGTCCCCTGCGCTTGCATGGGCGGGCGTTTTCCGTTCGCAGCCTGAACAACTCGCCTCACACAGGGGCTACGGAGGGAACGACAAGAACGGCGGGCGGGTTCTCTGCGCCTTGCACGTCTCCCTTTGCCCTATGTGGCCTCAGCTCTTCACGTTGTCCGGTAATGAAGACAAAATCGCGTAGGCACGGCGCCGATGTTGCCGGGGCTCTACGGTGGGGTGGCGGCTGTTGTCATTGGCAAACTGGAATAAGACGACCGAGGCAGATCATGGACAGCACACGCCCCCGAGACGGCAGGTTCGACCATACCGGGAGGCTCCGCCCAGTGATGGTGGAGCGCATCGGACGCGAAGCGGTCGCCGCCGCCGTGCGCGACCACAAACACGCCGGGCGCGACATCTACTACACGGACGCGGCTTTCCCCGGCTACGTGATCCGCGAAGCGCCGGATGGTAGTCGCGAACTGCTGGAGGAAGACACGGCCGGCGAGCTTCGCCTCGTCCGTTCCGTCGAGACGGGATGACCGAGCGGCCCTGGCTTTACGTGGTCGCGGGCCCGAATGGCGCGGATAAGTGGACACTCGCGCGATTGCTGCTGCCGGACCTTCCCGTGGTGAACCCGGACGCCATCGCACGTGAGATCAAACCCCACTCGCCTGAACCGGCTTCGTTCACCGCAGGCCGCGAGGCGTTGAAGCAAGTCCAGAAGCATCTGGACGCCGCACGCAGTTTCGGTGTGGAAACGACCCTGGCCGGGCGGTGGATCTTCCGTGTCATGAGGCAGGCTAGCCTGTCCGGGTTCGGGGTGATGGTGCTGTACGTCGGCATCGCTCCCGAGACTCTCGCGGTTCGCCGCGTCGCGGAGCGGGCGCGCTCCGGAGGCCACGATGTCCCGGACGAGGATATCCGTCGCAGATATCGCATCAGCCCCGCGCACCTCGCCGAAGCAGTCGCCGGCGCGGATCAGGCGGTGCTCTATGACAACTCGACCCGCGCCGAGGTAGGTCCGCGCGTGTTTGCGGAGGTGGAAGAGGGGGTGTTCGTCGCACTCGAAGCCGATCGTCCGCCCTGGTTCTCCGTCGCTCTCGGACGAACCGAAACCGGTACGAATCTGCGGGGCTGATCGGAAGCAACTAGGAAACGGCGAAAACCGCTCCCGCAGTTCTCGCCGCTCTCTGTGCCTCGGTGTGAGGCTGCGGTTCCCGCGTCGTCAGACGTCGAGGTTCTTCACGTAGCGCGCGTTCTCCTCGATGAACTGGCGGCGTGGCTCCACCTCCTCGCCCATCAGGCGGGTGAAGACCGAGTCGGCCTGCACGGCGTCCTCCAGCTCCACCTTGAGGAGGGTGCGCGTGTCGGGGTCCATCGTGGTCTTCCAGAGCTGCTCGGGGTTCATCTCGCCGAGGCCCTTGTAGCGCTGCACGTGCACGCCCTTGGCGTCGCCGTCGGCGCCGCGGTAGCGGCCGATGATCTCGTCGCGCTCGGCGTCGCTGTAGGCGTACTGCTCCTGCTTTCCCTTCTTCACCAGGTAGAGCGGCGGCTGCGCGATGTAGATGAAGCCCGCGTCGATCAGCTGCCGCATCTGGCGGAAGAAGAAGGTCAGCAGCAGGGTGCGGATGTGGGAGCCGTCCACGTCCGCGTCCGTCATGATGATGATCTTGTGGTACCGGGCGTTCTTGAGGTCGAACTCGTCCTCGCCGATCCCGGAGCCGATCGCCGTGATGATGGCGCGGATCTCCTCGTTGGAGAGCACCTTGTCGAAGCGGGCGCGCTCCACGTTCAGGATCTTCCCCTTGAGCGGGAGGATCGCCTGGAACTCGCGCTTGCGGCCCTGCTTGGCCGACCCGCCGGCGGAGTCGCCCTCCACGATGTACAGCTCGCCGATCTCCGGATTGCTGCTGGAGCAGTCCGCCAGCTTGCCGGGGAGCACGCCGGTCTCCAGCGCGCTCTTCTTGCGCGTGAGGTCGCGCGCCTTACGGGCGGCCTCGCGGGCGCGCGCGGCCTGGATCGCCTTCTCGATGACGGCGCGGCCCACACCGGGGCGCTCCTCCAGGTACTCGCTCAGCTTCTCGGCCACCACGCTCTCGACGGCGCCCTTGACCTCGCTGTTCCCCAGCTTCGTCTTGGTCTGCCCCTCGAACTGGGGCTCGCGCACCTTGACGGAGATCACGCAGGTGAGGCCCTCACGGACGTCGTCGCCCGAGAGCGACTCCAGGCCGCCCTTTTTGAAGAGTCCGCTCTTGCGCGCGTAGTCGTTGATCGACCGCGTGAGGGCGCTCTTGAAGCCCGTGAGGTGCGTGCCGCCCTCGTGGGTGTTGATGTTGTTGACGAAGGTGAAGGTGTTCTCGTTGTACCCGTCGTCGTACTGCATCGCCAGCTCGATCTCGGCCTCGGGGCGCGACGCCTCGATGTACACCACCTCGGGGTGCAGCGGCTTGCGGTTGCCGCGCAGGTGCTCCACGAACTCGCGGAGGCCGCCCTCGTAGTGGTAGTCGTCGCGCTTGGCCTCGGCGCCCTCGGCGGTCGGCCGCTCGTCGGTCAGCGAGATGCGGACGCCCTTGTTGAGGAACGCCAGCTCGCGGAGCCGATTGCTGAGCGTCTCGAAGGAGAAGGTGGTCTCCTCGAAGATCTGCGCGTCCGGCTTGAAGGATACGGTGGTCCCGGTCTCGGCGGACTTGCCCGTGACGGCGATCTCCTGCGTCTTGTCGCCGCGGGAGAACGCCATCTCGTGCACCTTGCCGCCGCGCCGCACCGTCACCCGCGTCCACTCGGAGAGGGCGTTCACCACGGAGACGCCCACGCCGTGCAGGCCGCCAGAGACCTTGTACGAGCCGCCTTCCTGGTTCTCGAACTTGCCGCCTGCGTGCAGCGCGGTCAGCGCCAGCTCCAGGCCGGACACCTTCTCGGTGGGGTGGATGTCGACCGGGATGCCGCGGCCGTTGTCCACCACCGTGATGGAGTTGTCGACGTGGATGGTGACGTCCACGCGATCCGCGAAGCCGGCGAGCGCCTCGTCGATCGAGTTGTCCACCACCTCGTATACCAGGTGATGCAGCCCGCGCGCGCTGGTGGACCCGATGTACATCCCCGGGCGCTTGCGCACGGCCTCCAGCCCCTTCAGGACCTGGATCTGGCCGGCGTTGTATTCCCTGGCTGCGGTATTCGGAGCCATGGCCTCTCGTGTGCTGGAGTCAGGCATTCAGACTATGGATATGGTACCCCGAATGGGGGCCGAAAGTTCGGGAAAACCGGGAACGTGGAATCGGGAACGGGGAACGGTAGCGTCGACGGCGAGAACGGCCGTGGGATGGGCTTTCGCGGTTCACACGTTCCCCGTTCCCCGCTCCCCGTTCCCCATCACGAACACCAGCTGCCGTATCCGCCCGTCGCCCTTGCCGGCGTTGATGCGGCGCATAAGCTCCCCTTTCATCAGGTTGAGCTCCATCAGCCACGCGCTGGTGGCGACGGCCACGAAGAGCGTGCCCTCCGACACGCGCAGCGCCTCGGTGACGGCGGAGATCTGCGGGCCCACCTTGTCCGTCCACTCGGTGACGATGGAGGCGGCCTCCACCTTGGGAGCGAGGCCGGAGCGGTCCAGGAACCGGCTGACCAGGTCGCCCACAGCTTGCGGCTGGCCGGCGTTTGGATCGCGGGTGCGCTTCACGATTCGGAGACCGGGCGAGGCAGGAGGTGCGGACCCTTCAATCTAGCACCTCGGCCCCTTCCGGAATAGGGGAAAATCCGCCGAAGGTACCCCGACGCACCACGGCCCCGGACGGGTGTCCGGGGCCGTGGTGCGGGCTTCGTGCGCGGTCCGTCAGTTCTCGTCCGGCAGATCGGCCAGCAGAGTGCCGGAGATCACCTCGCCCTCGTTGACCTCGTCTTCCATCGCTTTGCGAAGTCGCGCGATCTGCGCCTGGTTTTCGCGGTAGAACGCCACGTTCTCCGGGGCGATGCGGATGGAGCCGAGCACGTCTTCCTGCTTCGCGCCGCCGTCGATCACCCCCTGCGCCACACCGGCCTGGAAGAGCACCCAGCTCGCCACCACCTGCTCGCGCGTGCTGAGCCCCACGCGCTCGACCGCGGCACGGAGCGCCGGCTGCGACTCCAGCCTCGCCACCTGCTCGTCGATGGGCAGGGTGCCGTGGGCCGCCTGGCTCGGGTCCGTCCCCTCCGCCAGCGCCAGGTTCCGCTGCGCGGCGAGCACGCGGCGCACCAGGTTTATCGTCAGGCGGTACTCCGCGGGGTCGGCGGCCCGTGCGGCCGCCTCGGCCGTCGCGGCGGGCGCGAACCCGCTGACGATGCCGGGCTCGGCGCGGGGGCGGGAGGTCTGGCCATCGCACGCGGCCAGCGCTGCGAGGGCACACAGGGCGAGGGGAAAGTACTTCATGGGTCCTCCAGGGTGGGAGCACTGCGGCATCGAGGAGCGCCAATCTAATCTGATTTCCGAAAAAGGAAACATCCTTCGCACCGCCCCTGCTTGACAGCGCGATTCGCGTGGTGTATCGCACTTCTTCAACGAAGACATACTCACCGCACCCCGTCGTCCGATGACCCACCCGACCCGCATCCTCTTCGTCTGCCTGGGCAACATCTGCCGCTCGCCGCTGGCGGAGGCGGTCTTTCGGCACAAGGTACGCGAGCGCGGTGTGGAGGACCAGTTCGAGATCGACTCGGCGGGAACCTCCGGCTACCACGACGGGGCCCCGCCCGACCCCCGCAGCAGCGAGACCGCGCGCCGCCGGGGCGTGGAGCTGGCGGGGCAGAGCCGCAAGCTGTCTGCGGCTGACCTGGACCGCTTCGAATACGTGATCGCGATGGACGGCGAGAACCTGCGCGAGATCCGGACGCTGGAGGCCGCCGCCGGCGGGCGCGCGCGCATCCACCGCCTGCGCGAGTGGGACCCCGAGGCGTCCGGCGCCGACGTGCCCGATCCCTACTACGGCGGCCCGAGCGGCTTCGACGACGTGCACGACATCGTGGACCGCTCGTGCGAGGCGCTGCTCGACCGCCTCCTGGCCGAGCGCCGCGCCTGACCATGCTCCCCGAATCGCTGCGCCGGTCGCTGGAAGCGCACCTCGGCCCGGTGGGCGATGCGCGGGCGGTGGGGGGTGGATCGATCAACCATGCGGCGCGCGTGGAGGGGCCGAACGGCGCGTTCTTTGTGAAGTACAGCGACGATCCACCCTCCGGGATCTATGCTGTGGAGGGGCGGGGGCTGCGGGCGCTCGCCGCCGCCGGCTCGGATCTGGTCGTGCCGCGGGTGCTGGCCATGTGCGACGATCCCGAGCCTGGCACACCCGCGTGGCTGGCGCTGGAGTGGCTGGAGCCCGCCCGGCGCGCCGCGGGCTTCGGTGAGCGGCTGGGCCGAGGCCTGGCGGCGCTGCACCGCTCGAGCGGCGCGTGGGGTTGGGAGGAGGACAACTTCATCGGCTCGCTCCCGCAGGAGAACGCGCCCGCCGGTGCGTGGGCGGACTTCTGGTGGGCGCGCCGCCTGGAGCCGCAGCTTCGCCGCGCCCGCGCGGCTGGCCGACTCCCCGGCCGCGAGCGCGAGTGGGAGCGCCTGCGGGAAACCCTCTCCCGCCTCCTCGCCCCCGCGGAAGAGGACGGCCCCTCCCTCCTGCACGGCGATCTGTGGAGCGGCAACGTCGTGGCGTCGGCGCGCGGCCCCGCGCTCGTGGACCCCGCCGCCTACCGCGGCCACCGCGAAGTGGACCTCGCGATGACGGAGCTCTTCGGCGGCTTCGGCGCGGATTTCTACGCCGGCTACCAGGAAGCCTTGCCGCTGCGCCCCGGCTATCGGGAGGAGCGCCGCGGAGTGTACCAGCTCTTCTACCTGCTGGTGCACGTGAACCTGTTCGGCGGCGGCTACGTCGGGCAGACGGCGGAGGTGCTGCGGCGGGTGGTGTAGTGTGCGCAGGCCTCAGGGTCCCTGAAACGCGGCGCGATCCACTTTT
>JAUJMI010000246.1 GCA_030446945.1 Longimicrobium sp.
CCGCCCTCCCCTACGGCCGCGGCGGCGGCTCAGTCGGCCCGGGTGGGAGCACGAACGGCGCCATGCCGGGCGCGCGCAGCACGAAGCCCTGCCGCAGCTCGCCCACCACCATGCGCCGCACCGGCGAGGCGCCGCGATCGCGCTCGGGGCGCGCGACGGCGCTCAGCAGGCCGAGACGCTCCGCGGGGCCGCCGGCGAAAGGTGCCCGGATCACGCGGTACACCAGGCCGGTGCCCCCCGCCGTGTCCTGCCGCTCGGAGGGGACCTCCTGCAGGAAGACGAAGCGGTCCGTGAGCGGGAGGGCGCGAGGCGCGATGCCGGGGCCCACCACCCGCGTCTCGCCGCTGCGCAGATCGCGGACGTGGATCACGCGCCCGGCCTCGTACACCACCAGGGTACGGCCGCTGTTCAGGAAGGCGGGGACGACGCTGTCCACCACCTCCACCCCCTGCGCCAGCGGCACCAGCCGCGCCCGCGGAAGCTCCACCCACAGCGATCCCACCTGCAGCCCTCCTACCGTGTCCGCCGCGCCCGCGTGGAAGACGATCTGCGGCGCGGAGTCCGCGGCCACGGTGCGCAGCTCGCCGCGCGGGTTGCGCGCCAGCGGCCCCCCGCGCGACTCGAAGAGCGTGATGAGCTGCTGCGCGATGAGCTTCACCTGCGGATCCGGCTCGCGCGCCGCCACCGAGCGGAGGAGCCCCACGTCCTCCACGTCCAGCCCTTGGAGCGCGTTCAGCCGCACTCGGGGCGACGGGTCGCCGACGGCGGCGCGCAGGGCGTTGCGCGCCTGCGGCGAATCGACCGCGAAGCGCTGCACCCCCGTCACCGCCGCCAGCCGCACCTCGTCGACCGCGCTGGAGACCAGGATGCGGCGCAACAGGTTGAGCGCGCCCGGCGCGCCACGGTCCGCCAGGAGCGTGATGGCGTTGGCGCGCACGTGGTCCGCGACGCCGGGATCGAGCACGATGCGGATGAGCACTTCGTCCAGCTCGCGCCCCAGCACCTCCAGCCGTGCGCGCTCGCGGTAGTACGCGGGGGAGGGCGTCTCCGCGTCCAGGATGCGCGTGACGCGCGCCTGCAGGCGGTCCGGCCGCGGGGTGGCGCCTCCGCCCGCAATGAAGCAGCCGGAAAGCACGGCGAGCAGCGGCAGCGCCAGGAGGCGTGCCGGCCAGGGTGCGATTCGGGTGCGCGGGCAGACGAGCTTCACGCGTTCTCTCGAAGTACGCCGGGGGTGAGCGAGCCCAGGACGCGCGGCCCCGCCGCCCCCGTCGCCGAGGGGAGGTTGGCTGGGATGCCGCGCAGGTGGGCCCATGCCAGCACGGCGAAGGCGACCGCCTCCTTCGCCTCGGGATCGACGCCGAGCGTGGCGCCGTCCACCAGCGGCAGCGGGCGGAGGAGCGCGCCGATGCGCGCCACCAGCGTCGGGTTCATCGCCCCGCCGCCAGTGAGGATCACCTCGTCCAGCCCGCGCGGGATCAGCCAGCGCCGGTACGCGTCCGCGATGCTGCGCGCGGTCAGCTCGGTCAGGGTGGCGACGAGGTCCATCCAATCCTGGTCTCCCTCGGGCTCCAGCAGCTCCACCAGCCTCGACACGAAGGGGCGCCCGAACTCCTCCCGCCCCGTGCTCTTGGGCGGCTCCGCGGCGAAGTACGGGTGGCGCAGGAGGTCGGCCAGGAGCGACTCGTCCACCGTGCCGCGCGCCGCCAGCCGGCCGTCGCGGTCGAAGGTCAGCTTCCCCCCCGTCGCGATCTCCACCGCCGCGTCGATCAGCGCGTTCCCCGGCCCCGTGTCGAAGGCGAATACCTCTTCTCCTGACCCGCGAGGCGGCACGCGCGTCACGTTGCCGATCCCCCCGATGTTCTGCAGGGCGCGGGCGCGGTCCGGAACGGAGAAGAGGAGCTGGTCCACCCAGGGCACCAGCGGCGCGCCCTGCCCCCCCGCCGCGATGTCGCGCGTGCGGAAGTCGGAGACGACCGCGATCCCCGTGCGCTCCGCGATCGTCGCGGCATCGCCCAGCTGGAGCGTCGCGCCGCGTCGTGCGCCCGCCGGCGGGCGGTGCCACACCGTCTGGCCGTGGGAACCGACCGCATCGACGGTAGAAAGATCAACGTCCGCCTCCCGGCAAACCCGCACAACCGCCTCGGACATCCACTCGCCGAGGTCGGCGTGCAGCCCGCAGAGCGCCTCGGCCGTCCCCGCCAGGATGCCGTCGTGGATGGCGGCGCGGCGCGCGTCGTCGTAAGGCAGGGTGATGGCGTGGACGACGCTCGCCTTCACGTCGCCCACCCTCTCTCCCACCACCTCCACGAGCGCGGCATCCACCCCGTCGAGCGAGGTGCCGGACATCAGGCCCACGATGAGCATCGCGCTACCTCGCCACGTCGCCGCGGAGGACGGCCAGGTGCCGGCCGTCCATCTCCACCACCGCGGACGCGGCCTGGAAGGTCGTAACGCGCCCACCCTCCTTCGTCGCGGCGCTCCAATCCCACACGCTGATCCCCCTTCTCTGGAGCGCGGCGAAGTTGCGGGCGCGCAGGGCTGAGAACAGGTCGAGTCCCTCCCGGACCGCCTCGGCCCCCCCGGTACCCGGAGTGTACCCGAAGTCGAGCGAGATGGAGCCGCCCGCCTGGAGCTCCCTCAGCGCGATCGCGAACCAGCTCTCCAGCGCGTACGCGGACGCCAGGACGTGCGGCACCCGCGGGTTGCCGCCGGCGCCATCGGCCGCTAGGTGGAAGGCCCGCGGCGCGAGGTCAAGCCGCGTGAGCAGCTCTTCCCACTCCACCTCCGAAGGCGGACGCTCGGGAAAGATCAGCAGACGGTCCTGGAGCTCCGTCATCCATTCAAAGGTGCCCGGGAACGTCACCGCTCGCTCTTGAGCACGTCGCCGATCCGGCCGCCGGCGCGCAGGAGGACGCGGGTGGACTCGTCGCGGTCGGTGCCGCACCAGAACATCACCATCGCCGTCTTGACGCTCCCCCCGGCGCTGGCCAGGAGCGAGCGGGCGGCGTCGCGCTCCAGGTCGAGCGTTTCCATGAGGATGCGCTCGCTGCGGTCGCGCAGCTTCTCGTTGGTGGCGCGCAGGTCCACCATCAGGTTGCCGAACACCTTCCCCATGCGGATCATCGCGCCGGTGGTGAGGGTGTTGAGCACCAGCTTCGTGGCCGTCCCCGCCTTCATGCGCGTGCTCCCCGTCACCACCTCGGGGCCGGGAAGCGGCGCGATCACCACGTCGTACGTCTCCAGCATCCAGTCCGCGGGAGGGGTGCAGAGCAGAAAGCCGGTGCGGGCGCCGCGCTCCTGGGCCCGCGCCAGCGCCCCGTGCACGTACGGGGTGGTGCCCGACGCGGCGATGCCGAAGGCGAAGTCGTCCGTCCCCACCTCCATCTCGTCCACGATCTTCGCGCCCTCCTCGCGACTGTCCTCGGCGCCCTCGATGGCGTTGGTGAGGGCCTCGTGGCCGCCGGCGATCACCCCGCGCACCATGCGCGCGTCGGTGCCGTAGGTGGGGGGCATCTCCGACGCGTCCAGCACACCCAGGCGCCCGGAGGTCCCGGCGCCGAAGTACACCAGCCGCCCGCCGTTGCGGAAGCAGTCGGCGGCGATCTCCACCGCTTCGGCGATCTGCTCCAGCTGGGTGGCGACCGCGGGGGCGATCTTGTGGTCTTCCTCGTTGATCACCCGGACGATCTCCAGCGCCGACAGGCGGTCGATCTCGGTGCTGGCGGGGTTGCGCTGCTCGGTGAGGCGCGGGTCCAGCGGGGGTCTCTGGGTCATCGCGTCGAGTGGGAAAGGCGCGGGTGTGCCCCGCGCACGCACGCCCCAACGTGGGCGGAGATCCTCCCGGATGCAAGAGCGCAGCCGCAGCGGCGGGTGTTTACGACGCCGGGGCTGGTCTGGGACCGACGACGGGTATAGCATGAAAGGAAGTGCCAAGTGCCTGGTGGGTCCGATCGCGGTCACTGAGCACCAGCCACCAGGCACTGCTTTCCTCACCCACACCGTCCATTCGCATGAACCTCCGCCGCGCCGCACTCGTACCCATCCTCCCGCTCATGGCCCTGGTGATGGGGCGGGGCGGGGCCGCGCCCGCAAGCGCGCCCGTCGCGCCGGACACCTCGCGCCTCTTCGCGCCGGCGTGGGAGTACCCGCGCGGGAGCATCGCGCCGGTGCGCTCCACCGCCGGGATGGTGGTGACCACCGACCGCATCGCGAGCGAGGTGGGGGCGGAGATCCTGCGCCGCGGCGGCAACGCGGTCGATGCGGCGGTCGCGACCCACTTCGCGCTCGCCGTGGTCAACCCCGAGGCCGGCAACATCGGCGGCGGCGGCTTCATGGTCGTGAGGATGGCGGATGGGACGACCGCGGCGCTCGACTTCCGCGAGATGGCGCCCGGTCGCGCCACGCGCGACATGTTCCTGGACGCGGCGGGGAACGTCACCAACAGGTCCACCGAGGGGCACCTGGCGGCCGGCGTCCCCGGATCGGTGGCGGGGATGTGGGAGGCGCACAAGCGGTTCGGGCGGCTGCCGTGGGCGGAGCTGGTGGCGCCGGCGGCGAACCTGGCCGACGGGATCGTGGTGCACCAGCGGCTGGCGCAGTCGTTCTACAACAACCGCAAGGAGCTGGTCAAGAACGCGGAGACGGCACGCATCTTCACCCGCCGCGGCGAGCCGCTGCGCGTGGGCGACCGCCTGGTGCAGACCGACCTCGCGGAGACGCTGCGCCGCGTGGCGCGCAACGGGCGCGACGGCTTCTACACCGGCCGCACCGCCGAGCTGGTGGAGGCGGAGATGCGGCGCGGCGGCGGGCTGATCACGCGCGAGGACATGGGGCGCTACAAGGCCCTCTGGCGCGACCCGGTCCGCTTCCGCTACCGCGGCCACGAGGTGATCTCCATGCCGCCCCCCTCCTCCGGCGGCGCCACGATGGCGGCGATGCTCAAGATCCTGGAGGGGTACGACCTGCGGCGGATGAGGTTCATGGGGCCCGACCACGCGCACCTCTTCGCCGAGGCCGCGCGCCGGGCGTACGCGGACCGCAACGCGTACCTGGCCGACCCCGACTTCGTCCCCCAGCCCACCGCGCGGATGATCTCGGACGCCTACGCCGCCACCCGCCGCGCCACCATCCGCCGCGACCGCGCCACGGCGTCGGCCCAGGTGGCGCCGGGCCTCGGCGCCCCGCCCACCGAGGGGACGGAGACGACGCACTACTCCATCATGGACCAGCGGGGGAACGCGGTGGCGGTCACCACCACGATCAACTCGCTGTACGGCAACCTGGTGACGGTGCCCGGCGCGGGGTTCCTGCTCAACAACGAGATGGACGACTTCACCTCCAAGCCGGGCGTTCCCAACCAGTTCGGGCTGGTGCAGGGAGCCGCCAACGCCATCGCCCCCGGCAAGCGGATGCTCTCCGCGATGACCCCTACGATCGTGCTCGACCCCTCCGGCCGCGTGAAGCTGGTGACGGGGACGCCGGGCGGCTCCACCATCATCACCTCCATCGTGCAGCAGGTGTCCAACGTGGTGGACTTCGGGATGGACGTGGCGACCGCCACCTCCGCCCCGCGCCTCCATCACCAGCACCTCCCCGACTCGCTCCGCTTCGAGCGCCGCGGGCTGGACGCGGCCACCGTCAGCCGGCTCCGCGGGATGGGCCACGCCATGGCCGAGCGCCAGGGCTTCCAGGGCGACGTGCAGTCCATCGTGGTCACCAACGGCGCCATGACCGCCGTCGCGGATCCGCGGCGCGGTGGCGCCGCGGTGGGGGTGGCGGAGGTGGCGAGGCCGGTGGTGCAGTAGGCGGATGGCTGGAGAAACCCCGGCACCCGGCGGTTGAAACCGCTGCAGCAACGGCGGGAAGCCTGCCTGCGCAGGAACGTGGGGGGCGGGATGGGCGCCGCGGGGCGGGCACCTCGGCGGCTTTGCCGGGGGCTGAAGCCCGCTCGAACCACCGGAAGACCGCTGAAGCGGTCTCGCGAGCCGCGGCCAGTGCGCGGAGGCCGAGTTC
>JAUJMI010000247.1 GCA_030446945.1 Longimicrobium sp.
CCTCCCCTGCGGGCGGGCGCGAGTGGTGGCCCGGGCCGGCGCCGCCCCCGCCGGCCCCGGCCGCGTGCGGCGGGGGGACGTGGCGCGCGTGGGCGGGCCCGCGTTCATCGACGCTGGGTCGGGCGACGGGTGGATGGCGGCGGTGAAGGTGTCGTCGTGGGTCCCCCCCGGCGGGGTGCGCTGGCGGCGCGACGCGCTGGGAGAGGCGGTGGAGGTGGATTCGGTGGGAGTGCGCTTGCGCGCGACCGCGCTCGGCTGGAGCCGGGACGCGGAGGTGGAGCTGCCCGTGGCTGCGCGTGACGTTCGTCTGTCTCTGGAGCCCGGCCTGGGAGACCGCCGGGGCGCCGCTCGCTGAGGTGGGGGCTTCGCTGATGGAGGCCGCCCCGCGCGTGGCGGGGGGGGCCGGGGTGGTGTGGGCCGACGGCCGGGGGCTGGATGCCGCCGCGCTGGCGGCGGGGCTGCTGGCGCGCGCCTGCGCGCTGGGGGTGGGGGCGCGGGCGGGGGTGGCCGGCGTTCCCGTGGCCGCCGAGGCCGCCGCCCGCCACGGCGGCGATCCCGTGACGGCGGTGCGCGCCGGGTGCGAGCGCGACTTCCTGGCCGCCCTGGGGCTGGACGTGCTGGCCCCCGACCCGCGCACGCGCGCGCTGCTGGAGGGCGCGGGGGTCCGCCGCTGCGGCGACCTGGCCAGGCTCCCGCGCGAGGCGGCGGAGGTGCGCTTCGGCGCGGAGGGCGCGCGCCTCTGGCGGCTGTCGCGCGGCGACGACCCGCGCCTCCTCTTCCGCCCCATCCCCGCGGAGGCGCCGCACGCCGCCATCGACTTCCTGGACTACGCCATCACCGACGCGGCGCGGCTGGCCTTCGCCGCGCACGGCGCGCTGGCCGGCGTGTGCGCCACGCTCAAGGAGCGCGGCGAGCGGGCGCGGCGCATGGTGCTGGAGCTCCCCCTCTCGGGCGGGGGCACGGTGACGCGCGTCCTGCGCACCCCGCGCCCCACGGCCGAGCGCGACGCGTGGTCGGCCCGCGTGCGCGGCGAGCTGGAGCGCCTCGCCCTTCCCGACGCGGCGGTGGGCGTCTCGCTGCGGGTGGAGGGACAGGAGCCGGCCTCGGCCACGCAGGGCGACCTCTTCGACCGCGGCTTCGCCACCGCCGCGCCGGTGGAGGAGACGGTCGCGCGCCTGGCCGACGCGCACGGCGCCCTGCTGGTGGCGCCCGACGTCTGCGCGCACCCGCTGGCGGACGCGCGCACGGCGTGGCGCCCCCTGGCCCCTGAAGAGGTGTCGGCCGCGCGCGCCGCCCCCGCCCTCGCCGGCCTCACGCTGCAGCTCCTTCCCGAGCCGCGCCCCGTGCGGGTGGAAGTCCGCCCGCGCCGCGACCACGCCTTCCCCGCGCGGCTGCGCGACGGCGGCGTCTGGTGCACCGTGGCCGAGGCCGCGGGCCCGGACCGCGTCTCCGGCGGCCACACGGGGGAGCGCCCCTTTGCGCGCGAGTACTTCCGCTGCGCCACGGACGACGGGCGGCTGGTATGGCTGTTCAGGAATGCGCTGGAGGAGGGGTGGTTTCTGCACGGGTGGTGGGACTGATGGAACGGCAGGGAATAGGGAATAGGGATCGGGGAATAGGAACACCAGGCGCGGCTGAAAGCATGGTCGTGCGTGGCGGGCTCACTCTGATGCCGCCGTCGCAGAACGATGAGACCGGCCCCGGCTCCGACGCTGTCCCGCAGCCCCAGGACCCAGCGTGTGGAGCAGTTCCCCTATTCCCTATTCCCTATTCCCTAATCCCTGCTTTTGTCGAGCTCCGCGCCCGCTCCGCCTTCTCCTTCGGCGACGGGGCCGTGGCGCCCGAGACGCTCGCCGAGCGCGCGGCGGAGCTGGGGTTCACCTCGCTCGCCCTGTGCGACGCGGCCGATCTGGGGGGGATCATCCGGTTCGCGCTGTCGGCGAGGACGGCGGGGGTCAGGCCCATCGCCGGGGCCGAGCTGCGGGTGGATGGATACCCCGTGGGGCTCCTGGCGCGAGATAAAGTTGGCTTCCGCAACATTTCCGCCCTCGTCTCGCACGCGCGGCTGGAGAACGGGAGGGGGGAGGCGGGCGTGTCGTTCGAGGTGCTGGCGGAGCGGTCGGAGGGGGTGCACGTGCTCACGGGGCCGGCTATGGGGCCGATCGGCGCGCGCATCCTGGAACAGCGGCCGGAAGAGGCGAGGTACGAGCTGGCGCGCTGGCGCGGCGTCTTTGGGGACAGGCTGGCGGTGGAGGTGCAGCGGCACCACGTCTCCGGGGCGGAGGGGGCGCTGGTGGACGCGCTCATCGAGACGGCGGAGAGGGCGGGGGTGCCGTGGGTGGTCACCAACGAGCCGCGCTACCTGGACGCGGAGGGGCGCCGCGTGCACGACCTGCAGACCGCGCTGCGCCACGGGGTGGACTACGACACCGCGCTCCGCCGCGGGCTCCTCCTTCCCAACGGCGAGTGGCGGCTCAAGGGGCCGGCCGAGATGGCGCTCCTCTGGAAGGGGCGCGAGGCCGGGCTGGAAGAGAGCGCGCACATCGCCGAACAGTGCGGCTTCGACCTGCGCTGGCTGCGCCCTCCCCTCCCCCGGTTCGAGCTGCCGGAGGGGCACACGGACGACTCCTTTTTGGCCGCCCAGGTGCTGGAGGGCGCCATCGAGCGCTGGGGCGGGATCGACGAGAAGCAGCAGCGGCAGATCGAGCACGAGCTGCGCGTGATCGAGAGGCTGGGCTTCTCCGGCTTCTTCCTCATCATGTGGGACGCGGTGCGCTTCGCGCGGAAGCGCGGCATCCTCTGCCAGGGGCGCGGGAGCGCGGCCAACTCCGCCGTGGCGTACTGCCTGGCGATCACCGCGGTGGATCCCATCCGCCACGGCCTCCTCTTCGAGCGCTTCCTCAGCGAGGCGCGCGCCGACGGCGGCACCGAGGCGCCCGACATCGACGTCGACTTCGAGGCCGACCGGCGCGAGGAGGTGCTGAGCTACGTCTACGAGAAGTACAGCCGCCAGCACGCCGCCATCACCGCCGTCACGCAGATGTACTCCGCGCCCACCGCCATCCAGGACATGATGCGCGCCCTGGGCTACCCCGCCGAGCAGGCCTTCCGGCTCAGCAAGCGCCTGCACTGGGCCTCCCCGACCGAGGGCGCCGACGCGCTGGCGGGCGACCTGGGGCGAGAGCAGGGCTTCGACGCGGACTCGCCGAGGGGACGCGCGCTGATCGCGGCGGTGCGCGCGGTGGAAGGATTGCCGCGCATGCGATCGACCCATCCGGGCGGCTTCGTGCTCTCCTCGCGGCCGCTGGGGGAGGCGCTCGCCATCGAGCGCACCACCATGGGGCGCACCATCCTCCAGTTCGACAAGGACGACCTGGACGCGGCGGGGGTCCCCAAGTTCGACTTCCTGGGGCTCGGCGGGCTGACGGCGGTACGGATCGCCTTCGACCAGATCGAGCGCCGCACCGGCGTGCGCCCCAGGATGTACGACCTGCCGCAGGACGATCCCGAGACGTTCAGGATGATCTCGCGCGGCGACACGCTGGGGACCTTCCAGATCGAGAGCCGCGCGCAGATCCAGAGCATCGTGCAGACGCGGCCGGAGCGGATCTACGACATCGTGGTGCAGGTGGCGCTGATCCGTCCCGGGCCCATCGTGGCGCACTTCGTAAAGCCGTACACCCGCCGCCGGCGCGGCACGGAGGAGGTCACCTATCCGCACCCGGACCTGGAGCCGATCCTCGCGCGCACGCAGGGGATCCCCATCTTCCAGGAGCAGGCGATGGCGATCTCCATGGCGCTGGGCGGCTACACGGCGATGGAGGCCGACGAGCTGCGCCGCACCATGGGCAACTCCCGCAAGGCCACGAAGCTGCGCGTGCAGATCGAGCGGCTTCGCGAGCGGATGAAGGAGCGTGGGATCGACGCGGAGGTGGCGGAGCGCATCACCGAGGACATGCGGATCTTCGCCAACTACGGCTTTCCGGAGAGCCACGCCTGGTCGTTCGGGCTGATCGCCTACGCCACGGCGTACCTCAAGGCGCACCACCCGGCCGAGTTCCTCCTCGGCCTCCTCAACGCGCAGCCGATGGGCTTCTACTCCCCCGCCACGCTGGTGCACGACGCCATGCGCCACGGAGTGGAGGTGCGCGCCCCCTGCCTGCGCGACGGCGACTGGGACTCGACGCTGGAGGAGACCGCCGACCCCGCCCGGCCCGCGGTGCGCGTGGGCTGGCGGCAGATCCGCGGGATGGGGGCGAGGGCGCGCGAAGCGCTGCGGGAAGCGCGCGCGGAGGGCCCTTTCCGCTCCATCGAGGACCTGGTGCGCCGCACCGGCTTCGGTCGCGCGGACGCGCTGCACCTGGCGCGCGCGGGGGCGCTGGAGGCGTGGGAGCCCGGCCGCCACGCCGCCGCCTGGGAAGCCCTGCGCGCCGCTGCGGACACGCTCCCGCTCGCCCCGGCCCACCGCCTCCCCTTCCGCGCACGGGAGCTGGAGGGATCGGAGCGCATCTTCCTGGACTACCTGGCCACGGGGGTCAGCGTCGCGGGGCACCCGGTGCAGCACCTGCGCCCGCGCCTGGACCGCCTGGGCGCCCACTCCAGCGCCGACCTGCACCGCGCGCGATCGGGGACGCACGTGCTGGTGGCGGGGCTGGTGGTGGCGCGGCAGCACCCCTCCACCTCCAAGGGCACGGTGTTCGTGCTGCTGGAGGACGAGTGGGGCTTCATCAACGTGATCGTCCCCCCCGCGCTCTTCCTGGAGCACAGGGAGGTGGTGAAGCACTCCCCTTTCCTGCTGGTGGAGGGGAAGTTCGAGCAGCAGGGCCCCGTGCTAAACGTGGTGGGCCGCCGCTTCAAGCGCATGGAGGCGGGCCCGCTGGCGCACACCTCGCACGATTTCCGGTGAGGGCCCCCACCCCGCTCGTCACCTCGCTGCCCCTCCCCCAATAACTACCTGGGGGAGGGGCGCACGGTTCTCGTAGGGCCGCGATTCATCGCGCCCGTGCCCACGCCGCTTCGCCGCCTGTCCTTCCCACCGGTCCGCCATCCGCCTATACCATTGAAAAACGCGACCTTCGCGGCCCCTCCAGGCAGGGTGGAGCACCAAAGTTTTCCACACACGCCGAGGTGCGGAAATCGTTGGATTTCGGGCACTTTCGAGCCCCGCCGGCCCTGATCATCCCCCCTCTCCCGGCCACCCCCGACACCCTCATATCCGCGCGCCGCTCCGTTGCGGCCGGGTCGAATAGTGCACAGCTTCTGAATACAACTGGATCTGCGACGAGCCCATACCTCGCGACTGCGCAACGACTTACGGCACCCCCGCTCTCATCGCGCCGCGCCCCGGATCGCGTAGCAGGACGCAGGCCCCAGCCTCCCGTGATGCAAGATCGGGAGCGGCGGAAAATGGCTGGGCACCCGGAACGGCAGGCGCGGCGCGGGTTTTCGCCGGGCCGCGCCGCCGGTCCGCGGATCGGGAGTTATCCACACTACTGTGGAGAAAACTCGGGGCGATTGGGGCTAAGTCTATGTACCGTATCCAACGAACCGCGCGGCCCCTGGATTGCCGTTGCGATCCCGTCCAGAGTTCGTTCAATGCACCCGCCCGCCCGGAGCCGCGCGATGACCCAACCCGGCCCCTCCGCCGTGCCGATGCGCCTGGCCGTCACCGGCTCCACGGGCCTGATCGGGGCCGCGCTGGTGGAGCGGCTTCGGCGCGACGGGCACCAGGTCGTGCGCCTGGTGCGCCGCCCGCCCCGCGCCGCCGACGAGGTGCGCTGGGACCCCGAATCCCGCTCGGTGGATGCGGCGGCGCTGGACGGCCTGGACGCCGTGGTGCACCTCGCCGGCGAGAACGTAGCCGGGCGCTGGACGGACCAGAAGAAGCGCGCCATCCGCGGCAGCCGCATCGACTCCACCCGGCTGCTGGCCGACGCGCTGGCCCGGCGCACCCACCCGCCGCGCGTGCTGGTGTGCGCGTCGGCCGTGGGCTTCTACGGCAACCG
>JAUJMI010000248.1 GCA_030446945.1 Longimicrobium sp.
GCGCCCCTTCCGCCCCCGGGCGCGCTTGCCCTCCCTGCCGCTCACCGTCCTGACCGATCCCGCGCGGCTGGCGGCCCTCGCGGAGACGGGGCTGCTGGACACCGCGCCGGAAGAGGTGTTCGACCGCCTGACGCGCCTCGTGGTGCGGACGCTGGGCGCCGGCGCGTCCACGCTCACGCTGCTGGATGGCGAGCGGCAGTTCTTCAAGAGCGCCGCCGGGCCGGAGATGCCCCCCATCCGCGAGACGCCGATGGACCATTCGCTCTGCCGGCACACGGCGGGCCTGGGCGCGGCGATCGCGGTAGCGGACACGCGGGCGGACCCGCGCATGTGCGAGAACCACTCCGTCACGCGGCTGGGCGTGCGCGCCTATGCCGGCGTGCCGCTGGTGACCTCGGACGGGCACGCGCTGGGGACGCTGTGCGCGCTGCACATGAGCCCCCGCGCCTGGAGCGGGGACGAGATGGCGACGCTCGCCGACCTGGCGGAGATCGCGGTGCGGGAGATCGAGCGGCGGCGCGCCGGCGAGCGCCCCGAGCACGCGTCGGAGTCGCTGCGGGCGGCGGATGGGCTGATCCGGGCGATGCTCCAGCAGTCGCTCGCGGGGATCTTCGTGGTGCAGGGCGAGCGCTTCCGCTACCTCAATCCGCGCCTGGCCGAGATCTTTGCGACCGACGAGGCGTGGCTCCGTGAGTGTAACGTCTGGGATCTGGTGCACCCGGACGACCGCGCTAGCGCCGAATCGTACGCGCAGGGCCAGCTGTACGGTCCACCGCGCGCCGCCCACTACTCGTTGCGCGGGGTGCGCGCGGATGGACGGGTGGTTTGGTTGGAGATCCACGCGTCGCGAGCCGAGGTGGAGGGGCGCGCCGCCGCGGTGGGGTTGGTGGTGGACGTGTCCGAGCGGGTGACGGCGGAACGCGAGCGGCAGGACGCGGTGGCCGCGCGCGACCGCTTCTACGCGATGGCGAGCCACGAGCTGCGCACCCCGGTGAGCGCCGTGATGCTCTACAACGAGCTCCTCCTGGGCGAGACCTACGGCACCCTCAGCCCCGAGCAGCACGAAGCCGTCGAGCGCTCCCAACGCTGCGCCGTCGACCTGCTGGAGCTGATCAACGACCTGCTGGACCTTTCGCGGCTCGAATCGGGGAAGATGGAGCCCCGCATCGAGGAGGTGGAGCTCGTCACACTGGCCCAAAGCGCCGTCGCCGCGGTGGAGGTGCTCGCGGCGGAGCAGGCGTGCACCGTCACCCTGGAAGCCCCCGAGCGCCCGCTGGTGGTTCCCGGCGATGGAAAGCGCATCCGCCAGATCCTCCTCAACCTGCTGGGCAACGCGGTGAAGTACGGCCACGGCCGACCCGTGCGCGTGCGCGTGGCGCGCCAGGGCGGGGGCGCCATCATCGAAGTGGCCGACCTTGGCCCCGGAATCCCCGTCGCGGACCAGGCCCGCATCTTCGAGGACTTCGTGCGCCTGGACGACGCCGCGGACGAGGGCACCGGCCTGGGCCTCCCCATCGCGCGCCGCCTTGCGCAACTCCTCGGCGGCTCCCTGGAAGTCGCCTCCGCCGTTGGGCAGGGAAGCACCTTCCGGCTGACCCTCCCCGTCTGATCATCCCCAAGCATCCGAAGGCCTCGCTGTTTCCCCTATCTCGTTTCGAGAACATAGCTTGCGGGTCCGTTGCCGGAGTGTGGCTAAGTCGTTATATTGTGCGGCTTAACGTTGCCGGGCGCGCGTTTTCACTCCGCACGAGGTGACCATTGATCCAGATCTCCGACGCCCTGAAGACGCCGCTCGACTACGCGCGCCTTCCCCGCGAAGAGCTGGCCGAGCGCATTCGCCGCCGGAAGACGGAGCTGAACGCCGTCGTCCTCGGCCACAACTACCAGCGCGTGGAGATCCAGGAAGTCAGCGACTACCTGGGCGATTCGCTGGGCTTGTCGCAGGAGGCCGCGCGCACCGACGCAGACGTGATCGTTTTCTGCGGGGTGCACTTCATGGCTGAGACGGCCAAGATCCTGTCGCCGGACAAGACGGTGCTGATGCCCGATCTGCGCGCGGGCTGCCCGATGGCGGACTTCGTCACGGGCGACGCGCTCCGCCGGCTCAAGGCGCGGTACCCGGGCGCGGTGGTGGTGGCGTACGTCAACTCCACCGCCGAAGTCAAAGCGGAGTCGGACATCAGCTGCACCTCGGCCAACGTGGTGCAGGTGATCGACACCATCCCGGCCGACCGCACCATCCTGCTGGTGCCGGACCGCAACCTGGCCCGCTACGCCGCGGAGCGCAGCGGCCGCCGGTACGTGATCGCGGGGCGCGAGGAGGGCGAGGTGAAGCCGGGGAGCATCGTGGCGTGGGACGGCTACTGCTACGTGCACGACGACCTGGTGCTGGACGAGCTGGCCGCCGCGAAGAAGAAGCATCCGCGCGCCCTCGTCGTCATTCACCCCGAGTCGCGCGCCGAGCTCCTGGCGCAGGCGGACATGGTGGCCTCCACGGCGAAGATGGTCGAGATCGCCGAGCAGAACGACGAGGTGATCTTTGGCACGGAACGCGGGATCGTGGACCGCCTCAAAGCGCGCTTTCCGGAGAAGACGCTGGTGCCGCTCAGCGGCGCCGCCATCTGCGGGAACATGAAGGTGAACACGCTCGCCAAGCTGGCCTGGTGCCTGGACCACCAGCAGCACGAGCTGCTGCTGGACGAGGATGTCCGCACGCGCGCCGAGCTCTCGCTGCGCCGCATGCTGGACCTCAACCAGGGTTGGACCGCCCCCAGCGTCGAAGAGGCCGCGCTCGAGGAAGCCGGCCTGCGCAAGACCGGCTGCGGCTGCGCGTAATACGCTGGAGAGCTTGGCGAACGCCCCGGGGAGAGCACTCTTCCCGGGGCGTTCGTCGTCGTCCCCCGCTCCGTGGTCAGGATGCGACTTCTCCGGTGCTCCGTGATGGTGTCATGACCCGGGTGATTGCGTGGGTCGGCACGGGTGAGGAGACGACGACGCGGTCCTCGGGGCAACCGCGCCCACACGGCTCTCGTGTTGCGGAGGTCGTTGTGGGGTGCGATTTTCTTCGCCCCAAACAACCTCTGACGGAGCGGCGGCCATGGCGGATGGACTTCTGGCGGTGGGGAGCGAGGCTCCCGTGTTCGAGGCGGAGACGACGGACGGGGCGCGCGTCTCGCTCCCCGAGTTCCGCGGCAAGAGCGCGGTTCTCCTCATGTTCTACCCGCAAGACGACACGCCGGGGTGCACCGCGCAGATGTGCGCCGCCCGCGACGAGCGCGCGGACTACGCCGCGGCCGGAATCGTTCGCTTCGGCGTCAACCCGGGGTCGCTGGACAGCCACCGCGACTTCGTTTCCAAGTACTCGCTCGACTTCCCGCTGATCGTCGACGCCAACGCGGACATTGCCAGCGCGTACGGCGTCATCCGCGAGGGCGGCGGAGTGGGGCGCGCCACCTACCTGATCGACCGCGACGGTCGCATCGCGTACGCGGCCCCGGGCGCGCACGGGTTCGCCGAGATCGCGGGAGCGGCCGGTGTCTGAGGTGCCGCGGGGGGAGCTCGTCGTCCGCACTTTCACGGGCGGACCGTTCACGCAGAACAGCTACCTGGTGAGCTGCGCGCGCACCGGCTCGTCGATCCTGGTGGACGCAGGCGCGGCGACGCCCGAGGCGGTGGAGGCGGCACGTGCGTCCGGCGTCGACATCGACGCGATCGTGCTGACCCACGCGCACATCGACCATGTGGACGGCCTGTCGCACGCGAAGCGCGAGACGGGCGCCCCGATCTACCTCCACCCGGACGACCGGCAGCTGTACGACGGCGCGCCGACGCAGGCGGAGTGGTTCGGGATGCGCATGGCCCCGCTTCCGCCCGTGGACCATGGGCTGGAGCACGGGGGCACGGTGCGCGTGGGCGACTGCGCGCTGGCGGTGAGGCACGCGCCGGGGCACGCGCCCGGGCACGTGATCCTGGTGGGGGACGGGGTCGCGCTCGTCGGAGACGTGATCTTCATGGGCTCCATTGGCCGCACCGATCTCCCCGGCGGCGACCTCCAGACGCTGATGAAGACCATCCGCGGAGAGATCCTGACCCTGCCGGACGCCACCACGCTGTACAACGGCCACGGGCCCGCCACCACCGTCGGCCACGAGCGGGTGAGCAACCCGTTCATCACGGGGGTCTACGGCGGCAGCCGCTTCGCCTGAGGCGCACTGGAACGGAACCCGCACTTCCTGAATGGAGCGCCGCACGTACCCGCCACCGCTCCAAAGCCTGGCGCGGAGTGAAGGAGACGGGCCCCGCCGCGCAGTACGGTCCAGCCCATGTTGCCAGGCAGTGCGTGGCGGCCGGCGGAGCAGCATGCGAACACGCGCGTTCACGACATCCCGGGCGCATCCGCGGCTGAGGGCGTGATGAATCACGGCCCTACGGTGCCCGAACATGGGACGGGGACGGTGCCGACGGCAGAGCCCGTTCCCTTCACTCCGCGCCGTAGGAGCGTGGAGGGGCGGACGCGGTGTGGCGCTGCGTTCAGGGAGCGGGGTTCGGTTGACGGTGCCGGGCGGGGGGTCTATCTTCGCGCCGCCCGAACCCCGGAACGGAGGCCCGTTGAACGAACCCGTGCGCGTCGCCGTCCTCGCATCCGGCGGGGGGAGCAATCTTCAGGCGCTGATCGACCGCTTCCGCGGCGATGCGTCGCCGGCGCGCGTGGAGCTGGTGATCGCCAGCCGCGCGGGGATCGCCGCGCTGCAAAGGGCGGAGCGCGCGGGGATCGCGTCCAACGTCGTGGACCCGCGCGAGCACGGCGACCGCCACGCTGCGCGCCTGCTGGCCGCGCTGGAGGAGCACCGGATCGGGATGGTGGTGCTCGCGGGGTACCTGTCGCTGGTGCCGGCCGAGGTGGTGGAGCGGTATCGCGGACGGATGCTCAACATCCACCCGGCGCTCCTCCCGGCGTTCGGCGGGCGCGGGATGTACGGAATGCGCGTGCACCGCGCCGTGATCGGGTCGGGGGTGCGCGTGTCGGGCGCGACGGTGCACCGCGTGGACGACCGCTACGACGAGGGCGAGATCGTGGCGCAGTGTCCCGTGCCTGTGCTGCGGGGCGACACGCCCTAGACGCTCGCGGCGCGGGTGCTGGCGGTGGAGCACCGGATCCTCCCCATGGCCGTCGAGGCGCTGGCGCGCGGCGAGATGCCGCACGACACCCCCGGCGGCCCGCTTTGCTTCGACCTCTTCGCGTCGCCCGCACCCCCCGAAGCCTCGGTGCGCGCGACGCTGGCCCCCATCCGCAGCTGAACCATGCCGCGAGCCCTGCTGAGCGTATCGGACAAGACCGGCCTCCTCCCCTTCGCGCGGGCGCTGGCGGAGCGCGGGTGGACCCTCCTCTCCACCGGCGGCACGGCGCGCGCCCTCCGGGAGGGGGGCCTCGCCGTGACCGAGGTGAGCGAGGTGACGGGGCATCCGGAGATGATGGAGGGGCGCGTGAAAACGCTGCACCCCGCCGTGCACGCCGGGCTCCTGGGGCGCCGGGCCAACGCGGACGACTTGGAGCAGATGCGCGCGCAGGGCTACGAGCCGATCGACCTGGTGGCCGTCAACCTGTACCCATTCCGCGAGACGGTGGCGCGCCCCGGCGTCACGTTCGACGACGCCATCGAGAACATCGACATCGGCGGGCCGTCGATGCTGCGCTCGGCCGCCAAGAACCACGCGAGCGTGTGGGTCGTGGTGAACCCGGCCGACTACGACGCTGTACTCGCCGGCCTGGAAGCGGACGACACGGGGCTGCGGCGGCGGCTGGCGACCAAGGTGTTCGACCACACCTCGTCGTACGACCGCGCCATCGCCGGCTACCTGGGCGGCGAGGCGTTCGGCGCTTCGCTGGAGCTGACGCTGGAAAAGGTGCAGGACCTCCGCTACGGCGAGAACCCGGACCAGCGCGCGGCGTTCTACCGCGACGCGGA
>JAUJMI010000021.1:0-2001 GCA_030446945.1 Longimicrobium sp.
CAGTCGTAGATCGATCCGACGAGAACGGGGTCGTGAGCGCGGGCGCGTGCCGGCGCCCCCCGTGCACCCCGGGGCGGTCGCCGGACCTTCGCCTACACTGCGCGCCATGGCGGAGGTGGGGGTGGGGGCCGAGTCGGGTCGGGCCGGCGGCGAACGCGCCCCCCCGCTAGCACGCGCCCGCTGCCCGGCCCGCACCACACCTCGCTCCAGCCCACCCCGGAGCAGAACACCCGCCAGGCCACGCCGGACCCGCCGCAGGGGCCTGCGCCCCCGGCTCCGGTCGCGGCGCCGGAGACCACCGAGAAGGTCGCGCAGTAAGGTCGGACGGTGGTGGTGAGCGGGGCTCCCGGGTGATGCCGGGGCCCCGCTTTGTTTTGGGGTGCGGGCGATGGTTTGGGGCATGGGTCCTGGGCGAGATCGCTGGCGGTGACCCGCTGCTGGCGGGCCGTTGAAACCGCTGCAACAACCGCGGGAAACCTGCCTGCGCAGGTTGCGGGGGCGGGATCGGTTGGGGGGATGGCCGGTATGGGATCGGCCGCTGAACAATGGGCGGGAATTCCCGGCTGGAACGACGCGAAGACCGCTGAGCGGAGTCGCGAACCGCGGCATCAGACCCGGAGTCCGCGGAGGCGGACTTCGTGTGGCTCCAGCGGCGAAATTATTCGCTCCTGGAAGGGGCTTCGCGCGGTGGGCAAAGGCCGAGGTGGGGGAGAGGGCGGGCGCGATGAATCGCGCCCCTACGACATTGTGGGTGCGGGATGGGCAGAGGCGCGGAGAGTGATCTCCGCGCCTCTGTGTGTGGGTCAGGATTTGGGGGCCGCGCCGGGGGCGGCGTCGGGGAGCTCACGGGGGGTGAGGCCGCCCAGCTTCCCGCGGTCCAGGTTCGCGGCCTGGCTGCGGGGATACGAAACCGTGCGCGGGTCGCCATCCGAGATGTAGCGGTTCGTCGGGTCCTTGTCCCAGCGCGCGAGCTGCGCTTCCAGGGCGCCGGGGGCCACGATGAAGCGGTCCACCGAGTGCGGGTCCCAGCGCCGGTCCCAGGGCGGAACGTTGGGGCCGCCGGACACCTCGAGGACCACCTTGTTCTCGTAGCGCTTGCCGTTGCGGTAGGTGCCCGCCCAGGCCGTGGGCTTGCTCTTGGGCCACATCCCCAGGGGGAGGGCAAAGGTCACGATGTCGTAGTCGGCCGGGAGGTACGCCTTGATGCTGTCCTCGCCGATCCCGATCCAGTCCATCGCCTGCTGGTTGTCCTTGGCCTTGTCCAGCCGGGCGTGGAAGAGGGTGTGGTTGCAGATCTCGTGGCCGTTGGCGACGAACCACTCCATCTTCTTGCGGATGTTGGCCTCACGCTGCTCGCGCGGGGTGGCCTTGTCCGGCGTCTCGCCGAAGAAGTTGGAGGGGTGCGCAGCCGCGGGGAGGATGCACCACACGCCGCCGCCGCTCCACGCCGGGTTCCGCTCCTTGAAGGAGGCCCACGAGCCGACCATCGTGTTGGGGTCGATGGAGCCGTCGGGGCGGAAGTAGAACTGGCCGCGGGTGGCGTCGTCGAAGGTGAAGACGACGGGGGTGGTGCCCGCGGGGATGTCGATGTTGCGCTCGAGCACCTGCCGCATGGTCACCGGCCGGTAGCCGCGCTCGTACAGCGCCTGCAGGTCCTTGCGGAAGTTCGCCAGCGTGCGGACGAACTCGGTCTCGGGGGAGCCGGTGCGGTGGTACTCCAGCACCATGATGCGCCCCATCTCGTTGGGCGGGAGGTTGGCCACCGGCCCGGTGGGCCCCTTGGGCGCCGGGGCCGCGCTCTGCGGCTGGCCCTCCGCGGCGGGTGCGGCGCCGGTGGTGTCGCCGGGGAGGTCCTTCCCCTCTCCGCCCACCTCGGAGCTCCCCTTTTCTCCGCCGCAGGCGGCGAGCACCGCCCCCAGCGCCAGCGCCACGGCGGCGCGCCTGATCGTGTACAGCTCGTTGGGCATGGTCTTGGTCCGTCCTGCGTGTCCGTGCGTGCCC
>JAUJMI010000021.1:2101-18617 GCA_030446945.1 Longimicrobium sp.
ACGCGCTGGTAGACGATGCGGGCGCGGATGTCGGGGAGATCCAGGCGGTCGGCGTACAGGGAGACGGCGCGGGATGGGTCCGCTTCGTTGCCCAGGATCTCGACGAAGCCTAGGGCGTGGCGCATGTGCATGTCCGCCACGGCCTCCTCCGAGCGGGCGGCGGCGAGCTCCATCCAGAGCTGCTCCTCGCCGCTGCGCTTGCGCTGGCGGCGGATGTAGCGGAGCGCGCCCAGCGGGGTGGCGTAGCGCCAGTCGAATCCCCAGCCGCGATGCCCCTCGCGCGCCAGGTCGTCGCGCACGTCCGCGTCGTCCAGCAGGGTGACGGCGTGCGTCCCCACCGCCTCGGCGTCCTCGCCGTCCAGGCCCATGATCTCGATGTAGCGCGCGATCGCCTCGTCGAAGGGCATCCGCGGCGCCAGCACGGTCACCAGATCGCGGGCGAGGCGGGCGTGCGTGTCCACCAGGTCTTCGCGGGCCAGCGCTTCGGCGCGGTCCAGGCGGCGCTGGATCTCCTGCGGTACGCCTTGCAGCCAGCGGGTGACGGGCGAGGCCATGCGGGTCTCTCTCGGGGACGGAGGATCGGCGTTTGCTGCGGGGAGGGCGCGCCATTACCATTGGGCGCGCACCAAAGATGCGCGTTTGAATCCTGGCAAACAACCGCCCGCGCGGTTCGCAACCATCGGGGGTCCGGAAGATGGCGCTTTCGCGCAGCTCGTCCTGGAAGGAGCACCGCCTGGCCAACCGCCTGGAGTGCGGCGGCGCCGAGTACAGCGTCGACCTGGTGGCGCGCAAGGCCACGGGCGTGGAGGGATGGAAGATCACCGTCGTCTTCCTGCCGCGCGACTCCGGCGACGAGATCAAGGTGGAGCTTCCCAATGCCGCGTCCACGGCGGAGGTGCGGCGGCTGGTGACGGAGCTGGAGGGGAACGACCGGCGGCTGAGGGAGATGTGCGGGGGAACCGCGGGGAATGGGTGATGGGGAATGGGGAATCGGCTGTCGTCCCTGGCCCTCCCATTCCCCATTCCCCAATCCCCATTCCCCGGGAGTACGTCGTCGACGGCGAGACGGTCCGCACCCTCCCGGACCTGATCGCCCCCGGGGTGCGGCTCCTCTTCGTCGGGTTCAATCCGAGCGTGAGGGCGGCGCGGCTGGGGCGCTACTACGCGGGGCGCAACAACCGCTTCTGGGACCTGCTGGCGGCTTCGGGGCTCACGCCGCGGCGGTTCCATTTCGAGGAGGACCGGCTCCTGCTCGAGCTGGGGATCGGGGTGACGGACCTGGTGAAGCGACCCACCCGGAGCGCGGCCGAGGTCACCGCGGCGGAGTACCGCGAGGGGGTGCGCAGGCTGCGCGGGATGCTGGCGGAGCTGAGGCCGCGCGTGGTGTGCTACAACGGCAAGGGGGTGTACCTGCTGGCCGCGGGGCTTCCCTCCGCGCCGTGGGGGGTGCAGGCGACGCAGGTGGCGCCGGGGGTGACGGACTTCGTGGTGCCGAGCCCCAGCGGCCTCGCCCGCATCCCCTTCGCCGAGAAGGCGCGCTGGTTCAAGGAGCTCAGGACTCTGATGGAAAAGGATGCAAGGATGAGCGAGACGACGATGCGCGTGATCGCCGAGCCGCCACTGCGGCGGTTCCAGGAGGCGGCCGGCGCCCTCTTCGCCGACCTGGCCGGGCGCTCCGTGGCACGCCACTACGGCGACACGCTGGCGGAGTACCACGCCGTGCGCGAAGCGGTGGGGGTGGCCGAGCGCAGCGACCGCGCGCGCATCCGCATGTGGGGGAAGGACCCCGCCAAGATGCTCCACGGCCTCATCACCAACGACCTGCTGGGCGCGTCCGCCGGGCAGGGGGTGTACGCCGCCATGCTGACGCCCAAGGGCCGCACGCTGGCCGAGCTGCGCGCCTTCCGCCGCTCCATCGAGGAGGTGCTGGTGGAGATCCCGCGCGAGGCGCTCGCCGGCACCTCCGAGCACCTGCTCAAGTTCGTGCCGCCCATGTTCGCCCGCTGGGCCGACGTCTCGGACGAGATCGAGCAGCTGGGCGTATACGGCCCCCGCTCCGGGACGCTGCTGGAGCGGGTGCTGGGCGCCGGGCCGGGCGAGATGGCGGAGGACGCGTTCCGCGAGATGACCTTTGGCGACGCGCCCGTGATGGTGGCGATGACGCGCTACGTGGGGCACGAGCTCGGCTTCGACCTGTTCACGGCTCCCACCGTTATCCCTTACCTGTGGACCGCGCTGCTGGAGCAGGGGGTGGAGCTGGGCGCGCGGCCGGTGGGGCTGGCCGCCATCGAGGCGCTGCGCATGGAAGCCGGGCGCCCGCGCTACGGCGCCGAGCTCGCGGAGGAGGTGATCCCCACCGAGGTTTTCGAGGAGACGGGGATGATGGAGCGCGCCATCTCCTTCACCAAGGGGTGCTACACGGGGCAGGAGGTGATCGTGCGCATCGCCCACCGCGGCCACGTCAACCGCCACCTGCGCGGCTTCCGCCTGGGCGACGGCCCCGCTCCCGCCGCGGGGACGCCCCTCTTCCATCCCGAAACCGGCAAGGAGGTGGGGCGGCTGACCAGCGTCGCCTTCCTCCCGATGATCGGCGAGACGGGGGCGCTGGGATTCGCGCGGCGCGAGGTGGAGCCCGGGTCGGAGCTGAGGGTCGGTGGGCCTGACGGCCCGCTCGCAAAGGTGGTGAGGCTTCCCTTCCAGCGCGGGCTGGTCGATGGTCTCGTCGAGTAGGCAGGCGCTGAAGGAGTGGGCCTCGGTGGAGCGCGCCCTGGCCGCCGGCCGCGTCTCGCTCCTGGTGCGCAAGGGGGGGATCAGCGAGCGGCGCGGCGGCTTCGACGTGGAGCACCGCGCCTTCTGGATCTTCCCCACCGCCTTTCACCAGAACGCAGGCGAGCTTGCTCCCGCCTTTCGCGATCTGCTCGGCGGCGTGGAGCCCGCCTCGTGCTGCGAGGTGCGGCTGCGCGTATTCGCCGAGGTCGCGGAGGCGTTCCGGGTGGAGAGCCTGGAGGTGATGGCGCGCCTGGCCGGCCTTCACCCCATGGCGCCGGAGACGGTGCGGTCGCGCTTCGAGTACAAGGGCCGGCCGTACCTGCACGTGGTCCTGGTGCGCGCGTACGTGCTCCCCGAGCCGGTCGTCATCCCGAACACGATCGGGTACGAGGGGTGCGTGAGCTGGGTAGCGCTGGACGAGGAGATCTCGACCGCGGGGGCGGTGCCGGCGGTGGGGGATGCGGAGTTCGCGGCGTTGCGGGCGGAGGTGCGCTCCGCAATGGCCCCCTCCCCGCGGCCCCCTCCCCCGCATCCGGGGGCGCAGGGCGGGTGAGGGGGAGAACTGGTTTCCGGTTGCGCGGATCTGGGAGGGGCGTGATTCATCACGCCCGTGTCACGGGCTGGTCCGCCACCTGTCCCCGCGCACCAATCCCGTAGGGGCGCGATTTATCGCGCCCGCCCTCCGCTCTGCCTCGGGCGTCCGCCGCTCCCCTCTCGCCCTCGCACGGCGCCCGGGCGCGGCCCAGCGAGCGGACGCGCTCGCGCCACGCGTGCATCTAACGGTCGACGCCGGGATCCCCGCCCGGTTCACGCTGGCCTCGAACCGGGGGCGGGGGAAGCGGCAGGATGCCTACGCGGGCGTGATGCGGCGGTAGCGCGCCTTGAGGAGCTGGGTGACGCCGTAGCCGATCAGGCCCAGCGCGACCAGCCCGAGCACCCAGGCGCCGTACGCGGTTTCGTGCAGGGCCTTCAGGGCGCCGCTCAGATCGCGGGTCTCGCCGGCGTTGCTGTGCCAGGCGGCCTGCACGAAAAAGAATCCCAGCACCAGGAAGACCACGCCGCGCGCCACCAGCCCCGCCCGCGCCGCGCGAATCGCCCACGTGCGCGCGTCCGGGGTCAGCGGCGACAGGTCCAGCCGCTTGTCCAGCTTCGCCTTGTACGCCTTCACCAGCTCCACCACGCCGTACGCCGCGACTCCCAGCGCCGCGGCGCCTAACAGGAAGCGTCCGCCCGGCGCCTCCATCACCTTCGCCGCCCACGCGTCGGGCCCGCTGTCCCCGCCGCCGCCCGACGAAGATCCCATGGCCATGCGCACGGCGGTGAGGGCGAGCCCCAGGTGGATGACGCCGCTCCCGGCGAAGAGGGCGCGCTTGCCGGCGCCGTCGTGCTCGGGGTCGAGCCCGGCCTGCACGAAACGCCACAGGGTGTACCCCAGCAGCCCCACCGCCACCACCCCGAGCATGAGCTTGCCGCCGGGCCGTTCCAGGATCTCCCCGAACACGCCCCGCTGGTCCTCGACGCCGCCCTTTCCGCGCGCGGCCTGCGCGGCGATGATCCCCACGATCACGTACACGATCCCCCGCGCGGCGTACCCTATTCGCGCGAGACGCTCCACCCAGGGTCCCGCATCTCGCGCCGCGCCCCGCGCCGCCGCGCCCGCCTGCCCCGCCACTCCGTCGATCCGTGCCATGCCGTATTCTCCCCTCCCCAGTGCGTGTGGGACTGCCTCATCAATCACAGGAGCAAGAATGGTGACGCGTGTGGGAAATGCTGAGTGCCAAGTGCCGAACGGCGGTGCGTGAGTGCGTTAGTGCGTTTCACTACGAACTGCACTTATCACAGAGGACTTAGCACTTAGCACTCCCGGCTTTGCACTTCCGTGCGCTCCCGCGTAGTTTGGGCGCGTTTCCCGGACCTCCGCGCCCGGGGCGCGGAGGTCCGCGGGCGGGGCTCCGCCCACCCTCCGAGATCCCGAGGTGCCCTTTGGCGGATACGAGCTTCGACATCGTGGTCATCGGCGCGGGCCCCGGCGGGTACGTCGCCGCCATCAAGGCCGCGCAGCTGGGCTACAAGACGGCGTGCGTGGAGGAAGACGCACTCGGCGGCATCTGCCTCAACTGGGGGTGCATCCCCACCAAGGCGCTGCTGGAGAGCGCCGCCATGATCACGCACCTGGGGCACGCCAAGGAGTTCGGCGTCACCGTGGGCGAGATCAAGACGGACCTCGCCCAGGCCGTCAAGCGCTCGCGCCAGGTGAGCGAGCGGCTGGTGAAGGGGATCGGCTTCCTCTTCAAGAAGAACAAGATCACCCACCTCGCTGGCCGCGGGCGCCTCGCCGCGAACGGGAAGGTGGAGGTGACGGCCAAGGACGGGGCGAAGTCCACCGTATCGGCCAAGCACATCATCATCGCCACCGGCTCCAAGCCGCGCGACCTCCCCTTCCTGCGCATCGACCACGACCGAGTGTGGGACTCCACCGACGCCATGATCCCCCAGGCACCGCCCAAGACGCTGGCGGTGATCGGCGCGGGGGCCATCGGGATGGAGTTCGCGGACGTGCACAGCGCCTTCGGCACGCAGATCACCATCATCGAGGCCGCCGACCGCGTCCTGCCGCTGGAGGACAGGGACGTCTCGGCCGTGGTGGAGAAGGCGTACCGCAAGCGCGGGATGACCATTCTGACCGGCGCCATGCTGGAGAAGGCGGAGGTGGGCAAGGACGGCGTGACGCTCACGGTGAAGACGGCCACGGGCGAGACGCAGACGATCCAGGCGGAGCGCGTGCTCTCCGCCATCGGTCGCGTGCCGCTCACGGAGGACATCGGACTGGAGACGGCGGGGGTGAAGCTCACGGACCGCGGCTTCATCGAGGTGGACCGCCAGCTGCGCACCAGCGTGGAGGGGATCTACGCTATCGGCGACGTGGCGGGCCCGCCGCTGCTGGCGCACAAGGGCTCGCACGAGGGCGTGGCGTGCGTGGAGGCGATCCACGGCGACAAGCACGCGGGGATCGACTACGCCAACATCCCCAACTGCACCTACTGCCACCCCGAGGTGGCCTCCGTGGGGCTGACCGAGGCGCAGGCGCGCGAAAAGGGGCACGACGTGGAGATCGGCTCCTTCCCCTGGAGCGCCAACGGCCGCGCCCTCACGGCCGGCGACTCGGAGGGGTTCGTCAAGGTGATCCGCGACAAGAAGTACGGCGAGATCCTGGGCGCGCACCTGGTGGGCCCGCACGCCACGGAGCTGATCGCCGAGTTCGTGGTCGGCCGGCACCTGGAGGCGACCATGGAGGAGATGGACCGCGCGATGCACCCGCACCCCACCCTTTCCGAGGCGGTGGCGGAGGCGGCGCTGGCGTCGATGGGGCACGCGCTGCACATCTGAGGTCGGGGCGGGAAGGGGCGGGAAGGGGCGGGATGGAGGCGCGGGGCAGCGGATGCTCTCCGCGCCTCCATCGTTTTGGTGGCCCGTGTGTCTGATTCCCTCGCTGTGTCGTCCTACCTTTTGGGCCTCACGCGGAGACGCGGAAGCGCGGAGTGAACTTCAACCGCATGGCTCACACAGAGGCACAGAGGAGGTTTCTCTCCGCGTCTCCGCGTGAGATTGCTGTTCTTCGTGAAGGTGATGGTGTCTTCCCCGAACGTGTCCATGATGCCCAGCCTCCGCCGGGTTCTCGCCGCCGCCGTGGTCGCCGCGGCCGTGTTTGCGCCCTCGCGGGGGGATGCGCAGCGTGTGGTGCGCGTTCCGCCGCTCTATCCCACGTCGCCGCGGGTGATGGGGCCGGGGGTGGTGGACACGACGGGGCTGCAGTTCCGCGTGTCGCAGGGGCGGGTGCGGGGGCCGGCGGCGCTGCCGGCGACTCAGGGGGCCAGAATCGGCGAGGCGGAGGCGGCGCGTGTGCTGGGGCGCGCGCGGCCGCTGGCCCCCGATTCGGCGGCGCGCGACAGCTTCGCCTTCCCGGCGCAGACCATGCCCGCGCCCCGGGCGGGGGCTACGGTGGTCACAGGATTTCCGCCGCGCGACACGGCGGCGCCGGTGCCGGTACCGCGGCCGGCGACGGGTGCGCTGACGGTCACGCGGCGCGCGCCGGAGGGGGAGGTGCCGCTCGGGGCGGAGGTGACGGTCACCTTCTCGCAGCCCAGGGTGCCGCTCTCGTCCGTGGGGAACGTGGAGGCGCGGGCGGTGCCGGCGCGGCTCTCTCCGCAGACGCGGGGGCGGTGGCAGTGGCTCGACGTCAGGACGCTGCGCTTCGAGCCGCGGGGGCGGCTCCCCATGGCGACGGAGTTCACCGTGGAGATCCCCGCCGGCACCGCGTCGGCCACGGGTGGGCGGTTGGCGGAGGCGGTGCGCTGGACGTTTGCCACGCCCGCGCCGCGCGCCACGGGCGGATGGCCCTTCGGCGGCGCCGCCGCCGTACAGCCGGTGATCGTGGCCCGCTTCGACCAGAACGTGGACCCCGCGGCCGTCCTCGCCACCATCACGGTGGAGGCGGGGGGCGCGCGCGTGCCCGTGCGCCTGGCGACCGCGGCGGAGGTGGAGGCCGATGCGGAGGCGCAGGCGCGGGTGCGGGGGCTGGACGCGGGGCGCTGGATCGCCTTCCGCCCGGTGAGGCCGCTCCCCAACAACACGGAAGTCACGGTCACCATCGGGCCCGGCACCCCCTCGGCGGAGGGGCCGCGGCGCACGGTGGACCTCCAGGTGTGGAGCTTCCGCACCTTTGGGCCCTTTCGCTTCGTCCGGGGAGACTGCGGGTACGGCGGCGGGTGCAGGCCCGGGATGCCGTTCGTCCTCCAATTCTCCAACCCGCTGGCCGACTCCCTCTTCGATGCGTCGCTCGTGCGCGTGGAGCCCGCCATCGAGGGGATGCGCATCGCGCCGCGCGGCAACTCGCTGGTGATCGTGGGGCGGACGAGGCCCTTCACCCGCTACACGGTGCGGGTGGATGCGGGGCTGCGCGACCGATTCGGGCAGCGGCTCGCCGCGCCGGCGTCGGCGTCGTTCCAGGTGGGGGCGCCGGTGGCCCGGCTCTGGTCCGCGCAGAACACGGTGGTGCTGGATCCGCAGGGGCCGCGCTCGGTGTCCGTGTTCGCGCGCGGGCACCAGCGCCTGCGCGTGCGCGTGCACCGGGTGGCGCCGGAGGATTGGCTCGCGTTCCGGCGGCGCGGCGGGCGCACGCGCGGGGAGCAGATGGGCCTCCCCGGCCGCGAGGTCAGCAGCCGGGTGGTGGAGCCGGGGGGCGAGCCGGGCGACACGCGCGAGGTGGCGGTGGACCTGACCCCCGCGCTGCATGACGGGCTGGGGCAGGTGGTGGTGGCCGTGGAGGCGGTGGATGGCGCCACGCCGGGTGAGCGCAGCCAGGGCGTGTACCTGTGGGTGCAGGCCACGCGCATCGGCCTCGCAGCCTTCGCCGACGCGACCGACCTGACGGCGTGGGCGAGCTCGCTGGTGGACGGGCGGCCGCTCCCCGGCGTGGAGGTGAGGGTGCATCCCACCGGCGCCGCGGCGACGACCGGCGCGGACGGGCTGGCGACGATGGCGCTCCCCACCGGGGCCGAGCGCGAGGCGTTCATCGTGGCGCGCTCCGGCGGCGATGTCGCCATCCTGGCGCCGGGGATGGGGAACGCCGGGTGGGTGCACCTCGCGCGCCAGCCCGCACGTGCGCGGATGGCATGGTACACCTTTACCGACCGGAACCTGTATCGCCCCGGCGATACGGTGCGCTTCAAAGGGTGGGCGCGGCGGATGTCGTTCGGGAAGAACGGCGCCCTCGCCCTTCCCGGGCGCGGCACCGTGACCTACCAGGTGCGCGACTCGCGCGCCAACGAGATCGGCAGGGGAGAGGCGCAGCTCACCGAGCTGGGCGGCTTCGACGCATCGTTCGTGGTGCCGCGGGGGGCCAACCTGGGCCACGCATCCGTCCAGGTGAGCATGGCCGGGGCGCCGAACGAGTCCCACGGCTTCTCCTTTCTGATGCAGGAGTTCCGCAGGCCGGAGTACGAGGTCTCGGTGGCGGCCGACGAGGGCCCGCACTTCGTGGGCGGCGGCACGGAGGTGGTGGCGCGCGCGTCGTACTTCAGCGGGGGCGGCCTTCCCGGCGCGCCGGTGGAGTGGAGGGTGACGGCGACGCCCGGCTTCTTCCAGCCGCCGCGGTGGGACGAGTGGAGCTTCGGCCCCACGCGTCCCTGGTGGTGGTGGATGGACCGCGACGACCGTGGCGAGGAGAGCGAGACCTTCAGCGGCGTCACGGACGCGTCGGGGGCGCACGCGATCCGGCTGGACTTCGACCGCGCCGTTCCCCCGCGCCCCTTCCAGGTGACGGCGAACGCCACGGTCACCGACGTGAACCGGCAGACGTGGACCTCCAGCGCGTCGCTCCTGGTGCACCCCTCCGCGGTGTACCTGGGGATGCGGACGCCCCGCTCCTGGCTGGAAGCGGGCGACACGATGGAGCTGGAGATGATCGCCGTGGGGCTGGACGGGAAGCCGGTCCCGGGGCGCACCATCAACGTGCGCATCCGCCGCAACGAGTGGCGCTTCGACGACGGGCGCTGGCGCGAGGCGCAGGCGGGGAGCGAGAGCTGCACCCGCGTCTCCGGCGCGACGCCGGTGCGCTGCACCTTCCCGGTCGTCGGCGGCGACTACCGCATCGAGGGGGTGACCACCGACGCGCAGGGCCGCCGCACCGTGACCACGCTGCGGATGTGGGTGGCGGGGCCCGGGGTGCGCTTCCCCGGCCGCGGCGAGGGGAACGACGCGCGGCGCGTGGAGATGATCCCGGACCGCGAGCGCTACACCGTGGGCGACACGGCGCGCATCCTCCTGCGTCTCCCCTTCCAGCCGGTGCGCGGGGTGGTGACGATCGGGAGGAACGGGATCGTGAGGACGGAGCCGCTCGCCGCCGAGGGGGCCACGCACACGCTGCGCATCCCGATCACGGAGGCGGACTTGCCCAACGTGTGGGTGCAGGTGGACGTGACCGGCGCGACCTCCGGCGGCGCCGAGGAGCGCCCCACCGCGCGCGGCGTGGACATGGCGACGGGCAACGTGATTCTGCGCGTGCCGCCCCTCACCCGCACGCTGACCGTGCGCCCCGTGCCGTCGGATACCACGATGCTGCCGGACGCGGAGGGCTCGGTCGTGGTCGAAGTGCGCGACGGGTCCGGGCGCCCCGTTGCGGGCGCCGAGGTGGCGCTGGTGGTGGTGGACGAGGCGGTGCTCGCGCTCAGCGGGTACCGCATCCCCGACCCGCTCCTGCTCTTCTACCCGGAGCGCGGCGCGGGCATCAACACGCTTCACCTGCGGCGGATGGTGCGGGTGGTGGCTCCCGACTTCGCGCCGGCGCCGGGAACGCTGGTGGGGCGCGTCGTCAACGTGCAGACGGGCGAGCCGGTGGGCGGCGCGCGGGTGACGGTGCAGGGCTCGCATTTCTCGGCTGTGGCCGATGCGCAGGGCCGCTTCCGCATCCGCGGCGTGCCGAGGGGGACGCTGACGCTGCTCACGATGCAGGAGGGCTACACCGGCGCCAGCCAAACCGTCCGCGTTGGCGCGGAGGCGACTCCGCCGCTGGTGCTCTACCTCGTCCCGGAGCAGCCGGGGAGGGAAGAGGGGGTGTGGGACATGGCGGCGGGCGCCATGTCGCTCGAAGGCGCAGTCGTTAGCGCCCGCATGTCGGCGCCATCGGCACCGCCGCCGCCCCCGGTGGAGATGCCGCCGCCGGTGGTGGAGGCGGCGCAGGGGCGCGCGGGCGGCATCATGGTCGGCCAGCCGGGGGCGCAGCAGCCGGCGATCGCGGTGCGCACCAACTTCGACCCGCTGGCCGTGTGGATGGCCGCGGTGCGCACCGACGCGCAGGGGCGGGTGCGGGTGCCGTTCCGGATGCCCTCGAACCTCACGCGCTACCGCGTCACGGCGGTCGCGGTGGAGGGCGCCACCCGCTTCGGGATCGGCGAGAGCGCCATCACCGCGCGCCAGCCGCTGATGGTGAGGCCGTCGCCGCCGCGCTTCCTCAACTTCGGCGACCGATTTGAGCTCCCCGTCGTCCTCCAGAACACCACGGGGGCGCCGATGGTGGTGCAGGTGGCGGCGCGCGCCGTGGGGGTGAGCTTCGCCGACCCGGGGAGGCGCGTCACCATCCCCGCGCGCGACCGGGTCGAGGTGCGCCTGGCCGCCGAGGCCGTGCAGGCCGGGAAGGCGCGCTTCCAGGTGGTGGCCGCGGCGGTGGACGGCGCGACCGACGCGGCGGAGTTCTCGCTCCCCGTCTACACCCCGGCGACGGCCGAGGCGTTCGCCACCTACGGCAACCTGGCCCAGGGCGCGGCCACCCTGCCGCTGGACGTGCCGGTGGACGCCATCCCGTCGTTCGGCGGGCTGGAAGTGACCACGTCGTCCACCGCGCTCAGCGAGCTGACGGACGCCTTCCTGTACCTGGTGAGCTACCGGTTCCAGGGGACGGAGCAGATCGCGTCGCGGATGATCGCGGTGGCGGCGCTGCGCGACGTGCTGGGCGCCTTCAACGCCGAGGGGCTGCCCTCGGCGGACTCGCTGCGCGCCTCAGTCGCGTCGGACGTGCGACTGCTGGCGGCGCGTCAGAACCCCGACGGCGGGTTCGCGTGGTGGGAGCGCGGGCGCGAGTCGGCGCCGTACGCCAGCATCCACGCCGCGCACGCCCTGCAGCGGGTGCGCGAGGCCGGCCACGACGTGCCGGAGGAGGTGTGGCGGCGGGCGCTCAACTACCTGCGCGCCATCCCCCGCAATCTGCCGCAGGCGTACCCCGCCGACGCGCGCCGCGCGCTGCACGCCTACGCCCTCTACACCCGCCGCCGCATGGGCGACGAGGTGTCGGGCGACGTGCGCCGGCTGGTGACCGAGGCCGGGGGGGTGAACGAGCTCCAGCTGGAGGCCGCCGGGTGGCTCCTCTCCGCGACGGCGGGGGAGCGCGGGCCGGCGGAGGTGCGCGACTCGCTCCTCACCCTGGTGAGCAACCGGGCGACGGAGACGGCTTCGACGGCCACCTTCGCCACGCGCTACACGGAGGGCGAGTACCTCCTGCTGCACTCGGCGCGGCGCACGGACGCGGTGGTGCTGGAGGGCCTCCTCTCCGCCGACCCGCGCAACGAGCTGGTGGCCAAGACGGTGCGCGGGCTCCTGGGGAACCGGGTGCGCGGGCGGTGGAGCAACACGCAGGAGAACGCCTGGGTGCTGCTGGCGGTGCAGCGCTACTTCCGGGAGTACGAAGCGCAGACCCCCGACTTCGTCGCCCGTGTCTGGCTGGGAGACCGGCTGGCGGGGAGCGCGCCCTTCCGCGGCCGATCCGCCACCCGCGCGCAGACGGAGATCCCGATGCGCACCCTGCAGCAGCTCCGCCCCCCCTCGCTGACGGTGGGGATGGAGGGGACGGGCCGTCTGTACTACCGCGCCGGCCTCCGCTACGCCCCGCGCGACCTGGTGCTCACGCCGATGCAGCGCGGGTTCGCGGTGGAGCGCACCTACGCGGCGGTGGACAGCGTGGGCGACGTGACACGCGGGGAGGACGGGATCTGGCGCGTGCGCGCGGGCGCGCGGATCCGCGTGACGGTCACGATGACGGCCCCGTCGCGCCGGCTGCACGTGGCGCTGGTCGATCCGCTCCCGGCGGGTTGGGAGCCGGTGAACGCCGCGCTGAGCGGCGCCCAGCCGGAGGGCCGCGGAGACGGCGGCCCGGTGCGGCCGATGAGGGGTCGCGGAGTGGATTCACACCGCGGGTACTGGGGCGGGAGCTGGTGGGAGCACCAGAACCTGCGCGACGACCGCGCCGAAGCGTTCGCGTCGCTGCTGCCGGCGGGGGTGTACACCTACACGTACGTGGCCCGCGCCACCACGCCGGGTCTCTTCATCGTCCCGCCCCCGCGCGCGGAGGAGATGTACTCGCCCGAGACCTTTGGGCGCGGAGGGACGGACCGGGTGATCGTGCGGTAAGGCCCCTCAGGCCCCCCCGCTCGTTCCTCGCTGCCCCTCCCCCACCAGACCTGGCGGAGGGCAGCCACGTGGGGCGGCCCGTACGAGGTTGGGGCAGGGGTCGAGCTGGGGGAGAGGGCGGGCGCGATGAATCGCGGCCCCTACGAGATCTGTGCGATGCGGCAGGGGCTGGTGCGCGAGCGCGGCGGGAGCGGGCTGGGGCTGAGCGTCGCCTGTCAGCTCGCGCCGCTGCTGGGCGGCGACGTGACGGTCGAGAGCACGCCGGGAGGACAGGCCCCCGTTCGTCACCTCGCTGCCCGTCCCCCAGAACTACCCGGGGGAGGCGCGCTGGCGCACATCGATGCGGGGCACGGGGCCGTTTCGGCCGCTGTTTGTGTGGACGGGAGGGGTTCGGGCGTTTAGGGTTGGTGACCCCGAAGCGCACCCCCCTCCACGGATCTCGAACGATGCCCAGATTCCGCTCGCTTCCCACCCTGGCCACGCTCGTGGCGCTGGCCGCGTGCAACAACGACTCGACTCGTTCCGGCGACGAGTTCGTGGCGAACCGCGTCGTCGCGCGCGTGCAGAAGGCCGATTCGCGGCAGGAGCTGAAGCTGGATGCTCCGCTGATGGGGCTCCACGTGTACAGCGCGCTCGATGCGGCGCGGGCGTTCACGGTGCTGCTGGGCGGCGATCCGTTCCAGGAATCGGAGATGGGGCCGATGCTCCAGATGATCGTCCCCGGCCCGCTGACGGCCCGCAGCTACCCGGTGGGGTCGCTGGACATCACCGCGCATGACGAGATGTCGCCGGCCGAGATCACCACCACGCTCGGGATCGTCGTCGCGCCGGAGCCGGACGGCGACGACATGGACTTCTTCACCACCACCGGCGGCACCGTGAACGTGGTGACGGCCGAGCTGGGATCGACGAAGCGGCCGGGGCGGGTGCAGGCGCGGATGGCGCTGGACCTGCGCGAGTTCTACTTCGACCGCGAGCCCGCGAGCTACGGCAAGCAGGCGACCGGTAAGGGCGCGCTCGACGGGCCGCTGATGCAGTCCGTGGCGAGCGACGCGGAGATCGCCTTCACGGGCGCGTTCACCGGGAGCACGGTGCGCGACCTGTTGGGCGGGATGTTCGGCGAAGAGCCGGGTCGTGAGCCGGGTGTCCGCCGGCGCTGGAGCTTCATGGTGGGCACCCCCGGGCGCGCCCCGCGCGAGGGGAGCTTCGGCCACCTCTCGCTGCGCCTGGGCCGCATCCCCGCTACGGGGCAGACGGTCCGCTTCAGGCTGGTTGAGCCCGACACCATGTTTGGCCGCACCGGCCCCGCGGATACCGCCAGCAGCGCGGCGCTCCAGGTTTTCACCATGAGCCACACACGCGAGACGCCGTCGGCGGGCGCGCCCCTCTATCTCTCCACCTCGGGCGAGCTCCGCGTGGAGTCCGCCACCGCCGAGGCCATCCGCGGCACCCTGACGCTGACGCTCACCGAGTACGACTTCCGCACCCGCAAGCTGGGCACGGGCACGGTGACGGCGTCGGGCCGGGTGGGGCTCGGGCTGATGGAGGCGCCGCCCTTCTTCAGCCGCGCCCCGGCCGTTCAGGCGCGCCGCGCGGCCGCGAGCGGCGCGGTCTGGCTCAGTCCCGCGCGCTGAAGCCACGCGCCTGACGGAATGGTGAAAGGCCGGTCCGCTGCGACGAAACGTCGTGGCGGGCCGGTTGTCGTGGCCCTCACCCCCCCCCGGCACCCCTCTCCCGATAACAGGAGAGGGGGCCCCTCTCGTTCTCGGGAGAGGGGGAGAACGGCGTGCGGGCGGCGGGCGGGTGCGGGGGACGGCACGGGCGCGACGAAACGCGCCCTCGGTGCAGCCGCGGCAGTTCGTGCCACCGGCAGGGTTGTTGCGCATCTGGTGGGCGCTTGCAGGTGAAACCCGAATCCCATGATCGATGAGCCCACGTTCCGCCGCGAAGGAGAAGCCGGAGACTCCCGGCGCGGATCTGATTCCGGCGCGCGGCAAGGCGTGCGAGGTGCAGGTGGGCGGGCGGGTGGTGCGGCTCACCAACCTCCACAAACCGTTCTGGCCCGAGGAGCGGATCACCAAGGGCGACCTGCTGCGCTACTACTCCTCCGTCTCCAGGTGGCTGCTGCCGCACCTGCGCGGGCGGGCGATGGTGATGAAGCGCTACCCCAACGGCTACAAGGGCCCGTTCTTCTTCATGAAGCGCACGCCGCCGGGCGCGCCCGAGTGGCTGAAGACGTGCGCCATCGAGCACAAATCCAAGAGCATCATCGACTTCCCCATCATCGACGACGAGGCGTCGCTGCTCTGGGCGGTGAACCTGGGGTGCATCGACCTCAACCAGTGGTACGGCGTCTGTGAGGACTACAACCGCCCGGACTACCTCCACTTCGACCTGGACCCCGTCCCCGGCGCCGACTTCGCGCGTGTGCGGCAGGTGGCGCTGCACGTGCGCGATGCGCTCGCCACGCAGGGGATGAAAAGCTATCCCAAGACCACGGGGAGCAAGGGGATCCACATCTACGTGCCCATTGTGCGCGGGCCGCTCCAGAAGCAGGTGTGGACCTACGCCAAGTGGTTCGCGCAGACGCTTGAGAAGCGATTCCCCGATCTGGTCACCGCCGAGTACCGCGTGGCGAAGCGGCCGGCGGGGCGCGTGCTGGTGGACTACAACCAGAACGCGTGGGGGCGCACGCTGGCGTCCGTCTACTCCGTCCGCCCCAAGCCCGGCGCCACCGTTTCCACGCCGGTCACCTGGGAGGAGGTGGAGGGTAGGATCGAGATCGAGGACTTCACCCTGCGCAACGTCCCCGCGCGGTTGGCCGAGCTGGGCGACCTGTACCGCCCGCTCGCGCTGAACCGCGGCCGCTTCAACCTGTCGAAGGTGATGTGACGCCCCCCGAACCCTGAGAGCCGGGATGGAGCTGCCGATCGCGCTGGACTACGCGCCCATGGAGGCCGAATCGCAGGCAGAGATCCCCGCGGGCGAGGGGTGGCAGTACGAGCCCAAGTGGGACGGCTTCCGCTGCCTCGCCTTCCGTGACGGCGATGAGGTCGATCTTCGCTCCAAGTCCGGCAAGCCGCTCGGGCGCTACTTCCCCGACGTGGTGGAGAACCTCCGCTCCCTGCGCGCCAATCGCTTCGTGCTCGATGGCGAGATCGTGGTGCCCGTGGGCGACTCCCTCAGCTTCGAGGAGCTCCAGCTGCGCCTTCACCCCGCCGCCAGCCGCGTGCAGAAGCTGGCCGCCGCGCACCCCGCCGTCTTCATCACCTTCGACCTGCTTCTGGGCGCGCGCGGCGCTCCCCTGATCGAGTGCCCTCTCGCCGAGCGCCGGCTGAAGCTGGAGGCGTTCGCGGGGCAGTTCTACGGGGACGGCGAGCGCATCCGCCTCTCGCGCGCCACCACGGACCCGGCGCAGGCGAACGAATGGCTCTGCGGCAGCGTGAAGGGGCTGGACGGCATCATGGCCAAGCGCCTGGACGCCGCCTACGCCAGCGGCGAGCGCACGGCGATGGTGAAGGTCAAGAACCTCCGCTCGGCGGAGTGCGTGGTGGGCGGCTTCCGCTACGCCTCCAAGCACAAGATCGTCGGCTCGCTGCTGCTGGGGCTCTACACGGCGGACGGGCTGCTGCACCACGTCGGCTTCTGCAGCGCCATCCCGGAGGAGGAGCGTGCCCGCCTCACCCCCGAGCTGGAGAAGCTGGTGGAGGCGCCGGGGTTCACCGGCTCCGCGCCCGGCGGCCCCAGCCGCTGGAGCACCGAGCGCTCCACCCAGTGGGAGCCGCTGGCC
>JAUJMI010000249.1:0-1217 GCA_030446945.1 Longimicrobium sp.
GGGCGCGGGCACAGCGTTCCGACTCCGAGGCCCAGGCGGAGGGAAATGGCTTCGCCGTCGGCCGGGACGAGCAGCTGCTCCGTCTGCTGGAGGATTCTGTGCCCCACGACCCGCGCCGCCTCCGGGGTGTCGGCAAGGACCACGATGAACTCATCCCCACCATAGCGTCCGACCACGTCCGTCTCCCGCACCGAGCTCTGCAGGAGCGCCGCCACCGCGCGGAGCGCCTGATCGCCCACGTCGTGCCCATAGCGGTCGTTGATCTCCTTGAATCGATTCACGTCCAGCATCAGGAGCGAAACCGGCTCGCCCCGCCGCTGTGCGCCCTTGAGGTACTCGTGGAGGCGCCGCATGGCGAAGCCGCGGACGAAGACCCCCGTGAGCGAATCCGTGGTCGCCTCCTCCGAGAGGAGCGCATTGTGGATGGCGGCGGTCGCCTGGTTCGCGAAGACCTCCAGCAGCTCCCGCTCGTACACGTCCTCCACCCCGCGGTCGATGTAGATGACGCCGATGGGACGGGTACCCAGGCGCAGGGGGATCACGCTCCGGTTCCCGCGTACCTCTATGCTCCCGCGCCGTAGCGTCTCCCGGACCATGGACCGTTCGGCCGCGGAGAGCGCGTCGAGTACCATGCCCTCCCGGAAGCGCCCCGTTCCGAAGCGGATCTCGAGCGGCTCCTCCGCGAATTCCGCCCCGTTCACGGGCACGAAAGCGTCTGCTTCCTGGACGGATGCGCCGATCATTTCTGACGGAAGCGTGGCCAGAAAGGCGCTGTCCACCCGCTGCAGCTCGCTTACCTTCACGAGGAGCCTCTCCAGGAGGTCCTCGAAGGACTGGGCGAGGTACAGGGGCGGCGCTGCATCCAGCATGAAACGCAGCCCCGCACGATGCCTCTCCGCCGCGAACGCATGCCGGTACGTGTTCAGCGCCGCGTCCACCCAGAGGAGTAGACGCTCCGCGCCCTCGCTTTTGTCGTGATATCCCTGGACGTCCAGCTGCCGCATCATCACCCGCGCCGGCTTCTCCCCGGCGTATCCGGTGACGAGGACGATTTGCACGACCCGGTCCGCCTGCCGTACCCGCCGGACCACCTCGTCCCCCGTCATTCCCGGCATGAAGTAGTCGAGGAGGACCAGGGCTACCCGCTCGCGCTCCAGGGTCTGGAGCGCGGCCGACCCGTCGACCGCGGTGAGCACGCGGTGCCCCTCCGCCTCCAG
>JAUJMI010000249.1:1317-5876 GCA_030446945.1 Longimicrobium sp.
CGTCCAGCGCCTCGCCGGCGAGGCCGCTCTCCACGTGCAGCACCACGCCGTCCGCTGCCTCTTCCACGCGCACGTGGCCGCCGAAGCGCTCCAGCCTCCCCTGGCCGCGGATGACGTCGGCGGCCTGGCGGCGGAGGAGGACGGAGGCGCGTACCTCGCTGTCGGGGGCATCCCACTCCGGCACTTCGTAGCGCACCACCACGTCCGCGCGCTCGGCCTGGGGAAGGACGTACTCCTTGCTGTCCAGCAGGTGCTGGGCGATGTGCTTGAGGACCTGCGCCTCGGTGTAACCGCGCGTCTTGACGTCGCGCCGCAGCTTCCAGCGGAAGAGAAGCTCCGGCTCGGGGTAGAGGAAGACGGCCAGGTCGTACATCTCCCGGAGGTCGTCCGTGGGGAAGCCCAGGAGACCGCGCACGATCACCACCTCGTTCGGCTCCACGACGCGCTGGGGCCCAAAGGTGCCGTCGCGGTGGTCGTACGCGCGGTTGCGGATGGGGCGCCCGCGGCGGAAGAGCGCCAGGTGCTCCCGCACCAGCCCAAGGTTGTGCACGGAGGGGTGGAGCGCGGTGAGCCCCATCTCCTCGCGCTCGGCCCGGGTGAAGCGGTGGTAGTCGTCCAGCTCCAGGGTGGCGACGCGCTCCGGCCCCAGCAGCTCGCGGACCCCCTGCGCCACCGTGTTCTTGCCGCTCCCGGAATCGCCGCTGATCCCCACGATGAAGGGGCGCGGCGCCGTATCCGTCGGTGTGCCGTCCGTCATGGACGGGCGCCCGGGGCGCTCAGTGCGCGAATGCCCGGCCATGGCATGGACCTCGTGCTTGGGTGGGGGGACAGGCGTTACAGGATAGCGACAGAAGGGGGAACGGGGAATGGGGAACGGGGAACGGGGGTAAACCGACGGCTCGCACGGTTCGTCCCGGAGCGCCTCCTACGCTGATCCCGCCGGCGCTCCAACCTTCGGGCTACACCCCGCACTACGCGCACCGCCGACCAACCGTTCCCCGTTACCCGTTCCCGGTTCCCCTACTTGGTTTCCAGCCAATTCGTTCCCATCCCCGACTCCACCCGCAGCGGCACGTCCAGCTGCATCGCGTTCTCCATGCGGTCGCGCACGCGGGCCAGGAGGGCGTCGGCGCCGGACTGGGGGACCTCGAAGAGGAGCTCGTCGTGCACCTGCAGGAGCATGCGCGCGCCGCCGGAGTCGCGCTTCAGGTCCTGGTGGATGCGGATCATGGCGATCTTGATCAGGTCGGCGGAGGAGCCCTGGATGGGGGCGTTGGTCGCGGCGCGCTCGCCGAAGGCCCGCACGTTGAAGTTGCGCGAGGTGATCTCCGGGATGTAGCGGCGGCGGGCCGTGATCGTCTCCACGTAGCCGTGCGTGCGCCCGAACTCGATCTGCTCGTCCAGGTAGCGGCGCACGCCGGGGAAGCGCTCGAAGTACTGCTCGATGAAGGTCTTTGCCTCCGCTTGCGTGATGCCCAGGCGGCCGGCCAGCGAGAAGGGGCCGATGCCGTAGATGATGGCGAAGTTGGTGGTCTTCGCACGGTCGCGCATCTCCTTCGTCACCTCGTCGGGGGTGACGCCGAAGATGAGGGCGGCGGTCTGGCGGTGGATGTCGGCGCCGGAGCGGAAGGCCTCCACGAACGCCGGGTCGCCCGAGTAGTGCGCCAGGATGCGCAGCTCGATCTGCGAGTAGTCCGCCGACACGAAGACGTTCCCCTCCGCCGGGACGAAGCCGCGGCGGATCTCCGCCCCCATCTCCGTGCGAATGGGGATGTTCTGGAGGTTGGGGTCGGTGGAGGAGAGGCGCCCGGTGGCCGCGACCGTCTGGTTGAACGAGGTGTGGATGCGGCCCGTCTCCGGGTTCACCATCACCGGCAGCGCCTCCACGTAGGTGCCGCGCAGCTTCTCCAGCTGGCGATACTTCATCAGCAGCGTGGGAAGGGTGTGCCCCTGCGCCGCGAGCGCCTGCAGCACGTCCACGTCGGTGGAGGCGCCCGTCTTGGTGCGCTTGATGATGGGGAGCCCCAGCCGCACGAAGAGGATCTCGCGGAGCTGCAGGTTGCTGCCGATGTTGAACTCCGTCCCCGCCTCCGCGTAGATCTCCCTCTCCACCTCGCGCAGCTTCCCCACCAGCTCCTCGTTCATCCGCGCGAAGAAGGGCTCGTCGATGCGGATGCCGGCCCACTCCATGTCGGCCAGCACCTCGATCAGCGGCATCTCGATGTCGCGGAAGAGGGGCGCCAGGTGCAGCCGCTCCAGCTCCGGCCCGAAGCGCTCGGCGAGCTGCAGCGCGATGTCCGTGTCTTCGCAGGCGTAGTCGCGCGCCGCCTCCAGCTCCACCTCGGCAAAGGGGATCTGCGCCTTCCCCTTGCCGGTGACCTCCTCGTACGTGCACGTCTTGCAGTCCAGGTGCTGGAGGGCCAGCGAGTCCAGCCCGTGCTCGCGGCGCCCCGGCTCCAGCAGGTAGCTGGCGATCATCGTGTCGAAGTCGATCCCCCTGAGGTCGATCCCCGCGCGGCGGAAGACCAGGAAGTCGTACTTCAGGTTCTGGCCCAGCTTTCGTACCGAGGGGTCCTCCAGCAGCCTCACCAGCGGCTCCACCTCGTCCGAATGGAGCGGCGGGAGGTTGCGGACGGTCTCGGGCGGCACGTCGCCCACCTCCAGCTCCCCCTGCGAGCGCGTGCGGTGGCCAAAGGGGAGGTAGAACCCCTCGCCGGGGACGAGCGAAATCGAGACCCCCGCCAGCTCGGCGCGCATGGGGTCGGTGCTGCTCGTCTCCGTATCCACCGAGAAGCGGCCGGCGGCGCGGGCGGCCTCCACCAGGGCGTGCAGCTCAGAGACTTCCTGCACCAGCCGGTAGTCGGCCACCGGGCGCGGCACCTCCGCCTGCTCCGGCGTGGGGCCGGCCCAGTCGCGCACCAGCGAGTGGAACTCCAGCGCCAGCATCAGCTCCTTGAGCGCCGGGCGGTCCGGCTCCTTGCGGCGCAGCGCCTCCAGGTCCAGCTCCACCGGCAGGTCGCGGCGGATGGTGACCAGCTGCTTGGAGAGGAGCGCCGCGTCGCGCGAGGCGATGAGGGCCTCGCGGGCGCGCTTGGCCTTGATCTCGTTCACGTGCTCCAGGATGCGGTCCATCCCGCCGTACTGCTCGATCAGCTGCACCGCCGTCTTCGGCCCGATCCCCTGCACGCCCGGCACGTTGTCCGACGCGTCGCCGATCAGCCCCAGGTAGTCCGTCACGTGCTCGGGCGACACGCCCAGCCGCTCGTGCGCGTTGCGGGTGTCCACCCACTCCTCGTCCACCGCCTGCGGCCCGCCGCGCCCCGGGTTCAGCAGGCACACGTGGGGGCGGATGAGCTGGTAGAAGTCCTTGTCGCCCGAGACGATGACCGTCTCCAGCTCCGCCGCGCACGCCTGCTCGGCCAGCGTGCCGATCACGTCGTCCGCCTCGTAGCCGGGAAGCTCCAGCACGGGGATGCGGAAGGCCTCCACGATCTGGCGGATGCGCGCCAGCGAGCTCTCCAGCTCCGAGGGCATCTTCTCGCGCGTGGCCTTGTAATCGGGGTAGATGACGTGGCGGTCCGAGGTGCCGGCGTCGAACACCATCCCCAGGTAGTCGGGCTCGTGCTGCTCGATCACCTTGATGAGGAACTTGGTGACCCCCCACGCCGCCGAGGTGTTCTCCCCCCTGGACGAGATCAGCGGGCGCGAGATCAGGGCGAAAAAGGCGCGGTAGATCAGCGCGTAGCCATCGATGAGGTAGAGGCGGGGGCGGGTCTTTTCGGGCTTGTCCACGGCGGGCCGGGGTCGGGATGTGCGGTTGGCGCGGGTGCCGGGCGGCAATGTACGGCGGGGGCGGGGCGGGGAAAAGCGGTGGCGTGGTTCCTGCCTCCGCAGGGGCGTGCCGCCTCGGAAGGCGGGCTACGACACATCCACGCAGCTCAGGAGGAGGACCATGAAGAAGCAGATGCTGAGGCTCGCCCTCGTGCTGGCGATCGCGCCGGCCGCGTACGGCTGCCGCACCGCCGCCACGGTGGGCGCCGGTGCCGCCGCGGGCGCCGCCGCCGCCACGCAGATCAACCAGAACGTCGAAGCCACCATCGACGCCCCCATCGCGACGGTGGACAGCCGCGCCCGCGCCGCGCTCCATAGCCGCGGCATGACGAGGACGTACGCCTAGAACGAGGACAACGCCACCGAGCGCGAGTACGAGGCGCGGCAGGGCGACAACGTGGCCCACATCAAGCTCGTGGCCAACGGCGCCAACAGCACGCGCGTGGCCGTCTCGTACCGCCGCGGAGCGGTGGACTACAGCAAGGACGAGGCGCAGCAGATCCTGCGGCTGATCCAGAGCACGCGGTAACGGCGGTTTCTTTCGGCCACGAAAACGGGGGACGCACCAGAGCTTGGTGCGTCCCCCGTCTCGGAAAGTGCTAAGTCCTGAGTGCTAAGTCCTGAACAGCACTTAGCACTTAGCACTTCTTTCCCTCAGCAGTACCGCTCGAACGCGTCCTTGAGGTCCGCCGCGATCTGGTCCGCGCTGCGCCCCTCGATCTGGTGGC
>JAUJMI010000250.1 GCA_030446945.1 Longimicrobium sp.
AACTCCACGATGTCGTCCAGGTAAAGACGCCTGTCAGGCGACACGGATCAGCTCCCTCTCCACGTACGGGCGGGCGCGACGCCTGAGCTTGTTCGGCGTTGCGAGGTCCACCCGCGTTCCGAAGAGCTGTTCGAGGCATTCGATCAGATCCATGTAGCTCAGGACGCTGGGCGGCCGCTCGAACTCCACCAGCAGGTCCACGTCGCTGTCCGGTCGGACCTCATCCCGGGCGTAGGAGCCGAAGAGGGCATCGACCCCACACCGTAGCGCGTGCGCAGCTCTTCAGCGCGTTCGCCCCACGAGCAGTCCCGGGGACGGCACGCCGTCGGGCGCCCGGAAGCGCAGGCCGAGCAGATCTGCCACTACCGGCGCCACATCCTCCATCCCGAGCAGCGGGGCCACGGCACCGGGCCGGAACCCCGCGCCCCACCCCACGAAGCCGGTGTGGATGTCGGGGAACTCCGGGAAATACCCGTGCGTCCCGCCGGTGGCGGGCGCCAGCGCGGGCCCGGCCGCGCCCGCGGCGAAGCTGACGCCCGGGGCGGCGGCCAGGGCCAGGGGCGCCGCGGGATCCGCGCCGATCCGATCCAGCTCCGCGCGCTCCACGATGCGGAACAGGCGCCGCTCCCCGGGCGAGAGCGACTCCAGCGCCGCCCGCACGCGGGCAGTCGCGGCCCGGTCGCCGGACCGACGCAGGTGCAGAAACGCGGAGCCCCCGCTGGTGTGAAAGCTCGCGCGCCAGTTCCCCCGGCTGGCGGTGGTGTCCGTCAGCCCGGCAGCGGCGAGCCACACGTTCGGGTTCACCCGGGTGTGGATGTCCACGAAGCCGTGATCTCCGGTGACGACGAACGCCGTGCGGTCCGCGATCCCGGCGCGCTCGGCGGCATCGCGGATCTGCCCGATAGCTCGATCCACGGCGGAAACCGCGCGCCGCACCATGGGGCCGTCGCGCCCCTGCTCGTGCTGAAAGTGGTCCGTGCCGATCAGGGGCACGGTGAGCAGCGCCGGCCTGTGCGTTTCCAGGCCGTGTGCCGCGATCGCCCCCGTGCGGTCCTCCCGCGTCAGGTAGTCGCCGTTGAAGTCGGCGGCGGTGAGCCGGCCGGTCGCCTCCCGCTCCAGCTCCTCCCAGAGCCCGGGGGTGGTGGCGGCGCGCATCGGCGCGATGCGATCGGTGTTCTCGCCCAGCGCCCACACCTCCGGCACGTTCCAGTCGACGGGTGCCCCCACCGAAACCGGCCAGCCGACGCTCGCGCTCCGGCGGCCCGCCGCGCGGACCGCGTCCCAGAGGGTGGGGACACGGATGTCCGCTTCTTCCCAGTACCAGCGCCCCGTCTGCCCCCCGGGCTCGAAGGGGGTGTTGTAGAAGATCCCGTGGCGCGCGGGGAGTGCGCCGGTGATCAGCGTGGTGTGCGAGGGGTAGGTCACGGAGGGAAAGACGCCGCGGACGCCGGCGGCGTGTGCGCCCTCCCGGGCCATCTGCTGCAGCGTCGGCGCGGGCCAGCGCTCGTCCAGGTAGAAGTCGGGCCGGAGCCCGTCGACGGAGATCAGGACGACGTGGTCGGCCGGGGCGCCGCGCTGCTGGGCGGCCGCGCCCGATGCGCCGAGGAGCAGGAACAGGACTGTGATGACGACGAGTGGTCTGAGCACGGGAGCCTCCAGGAATGCGAAGGGGTGGGAGGCTCAGCCGAGCCCTCCCACCCACGTCAGGGGGAGATCAGAAGGTGTGCCGGACGCCGAGCTGGATGCGGTACGGGTCGCCCGTCTTGCGCGCGGTCCCGACGTTCTCGTTGACACTGTAGACGTAGCGCCGCGCACCGGGATCGAAGCCCTTCACGTTCAGCAGGAACTGGCGGCGGCCCCAATTGTTGAGCACATAGCGGCCGCCCCAGTCCTCGTTGAGCAGGTTGGCGAAGTTGAACACGTCCACGATCAGCTCCGTCGACCCTCCCGGCAGCAGCTTGAACGCGCGGGAAAGCCGCACGTCGAGCTGGTTGGACCAGGGCGCGCGGCAGCTGTTGCGGCGTGCGATCCGGCCCAGGCTTTCGCGGATGCACCCGGCCGCGTGGTTGTCCGCGTTGTCCAGCACCCGGCCGATCGACGCCGCGATCTGCGGCGGGGTGGTCGGATCGGCGGGGTCGAACACGAAGGCCAGGTCGTTGAAGCCGATGTCGTCCCCGTTGACGTCGCCGTTGATCAGCAGCGAGTAGGGGCTGCCGGAGATGCCCACGTAGCGCCCGCTCAGGCGGAACCCGCCGATCGCCGGCAGCGCGCCGAAGGCGGCCACCTTGTGGCGGAAGTCGTTTTCGGCCGGTCCCCAGGTCGCGGACAGGTCCCGCGGGTCGCCAGGGGTCTGAGTGAAGGTCGCGGTGCGGGCGACACAGCAGTTGTAGGACGAGTTGTCTTGGGTGTCGTTCAGGGTGTAGGACAGGTCCAGCGAACCTTCTCGCGGCAGCTTGAGGCCGGCTTCGAGCACCAGCGTCCGCTGCCGCAACTCGGCCTCCGACACCAGCTCGAGTACGCGGCCGAGTTCCCGCGTCTTGAGCGCGAACCGGTTGTCCGTGCGGCCGGACCGGGTATTGATCGTACTCGCCGGAACGAACACCCCGCGCCCGCCCTCGATCGTGAAGAAGGGCTCATCGACCAGGTTGCGGTCGATGTAGTGGTAGTTGTCGAGGGTGCGTGCGTACAACAGGCTCCCGCCGAGCGACAGCCGGTCGCCGAGGATCCGCCGGTACGCCGCGCTCGCCTTCCAGGTGGTCGGGGTCTCGAAGTCCGGGCTGATCAGGTTGATATACGAGGGCCGTCCCGCCGCCGCGGCACCTATCGGCAGTCCCGGAACGCTTCGCGGGTCCTCACGGAAGCGGCGGAAGTCCGGGACCGGCACGGCGCCGCCGGACAGGGACACGTCGGCCAGCTCCGCCCCACTGTTCTGGATGTGGTTGACGTGCGCGTAGTAGTGCGGTTGCGAGTTGAACACCCCGCCGCCCACCCGCAGGACCTCGCTCCCGTCACCCCGCGCGTCCCAGGTGAGCTGCGCGCGCGGCTGGAGGTTGTTCCAATCGGTGGGCGCGTGGTCGGTCCGCAGTCCCAGGGTCCGCTCCACCACCGGGTTGGGTTCCGCGGCGGTCAGGAAGCTGGTTACGTCGTAGCGGAGCCCGAGCATGGCGCCCAGGCGCGGCAGCGGGCGGAACTCGGTCTGCGCGAACAGTGCCGCGTCCAGCACGTGCTGCCTGACGTGCGGCTCCGGGGAGCGGAGCGGGACCTGGCGGCTGTAGCGGGAGGGCCGCATCGCCTCGAGATCGGACAGGCTCTCGAACTCGAACAGGCCGCCGTGCTCGATGGCGAGGTAGGTGTCCAGGTACGTGAGGGAGTTGTCCGTTCCGAAGGTGAGGGTCTGGTCGCCGAGCTGCACGTGGGTGGTGTTGATCAGCTGGAGCTGCCGCTCGTAGTTGCTTTCGGGACCGAAGCGATGTCCCCCGAACTGCAGCCTGGTGTCGCCCATGGTCCCGTTCGGCAGCTCGGACTGTACGCGGACGAACCCGCGCGGCAGGTTGCTGTTGGGCTGGAATCCGCGCTCGGCGAAGGTCACCCCGAACTTCAGCTCGTTGGTGACGTCGCGGGACAGCGTCGAGCGCAGGGAGGCCAGCGTCATGTTCTCCCGCGAGCTGTAGCTCTGCCACGCTTCGCGGAGCGTGATCCGCTGGTCGCCGTTCACGCTCTGCGGGTTGTTCCAGTCGCCGTAGTTGTTGCGCAGCGTCAGGCGGTGCCCGGGGCGGAGCTGCCAGTCGAGCCGGCCGAAGAAGGTGTTGGCGACGGGGGTGCGGGTGAACGCGCCGGTCTGCCCCTCCGGGTCCAGCCCGTAGCTGCGCTGGAGGATGTCGATGAAGCGGGCCAGGGAATCCGGCGCGATCCTCAGATCCACTGCGTCCTCGTCGCTGCGGATGTCGGCGATGTAGTAGGGCTCGCTCAGGTCCTGACGGTCGAAGGCGAGGAAGTAGTGCATCCGGTCGCGCACGATCGGACCGCCCAGGCTGCCGCCCCACTGCCAAAGGCCGAACGCTTCGGGCTCGCGCCCGGTGTAGTCGGCGGTGGTGAGGTTCTCGTTGCGATGATAGGTGAACAGCGATCCCTGCACCTCGTTGGTGCCGAACTTGGTCGCCGCATTCAGCGCTCCGCCTCCCTGCCGACCCTGGGTAACGTCGTAAACGTTGGTGACCACCTCGAACTCGCGGATCGCCTCCATCGACAGGGTGTAGGGGCCACGGCCGATCTCCCCTCCGGTCAGCATGTTGCGAGCCTGCACCCCGTCCACCCGCACGTCGGTGGACATGCGCCGCTGCCCGCCAATGGAAAGCGCGGGACCGAAGCTGGGCGCCAGGCTGGCCAGGTCCGTGAAGTTGCGGTCCGCCACCGGGAGCCGCTGCATCTGTCGGGCGGTGATCTGCGTGCTCGCGCCGACCCGGTCCAGGCGTGTGTTCACGTCCGGCGCGGTCACGACCAGCGGCTGCAGCGTCACCGTGGACGCCTGGAGCCCGAAGTCCAGGCGTACCTGGTCGCCCAGCCCGAGCGTGAATCCCTGCTTGCTCTGCGCCTGGTGGCCGGGGTGCGTGGCCGTGACGGAGTACGGCCCGCCGAGGGGGAGTTGCACGAAGGAGAACCGTCCATCCGATCCGGTGAGCCGCTGCGCCTCGAAGCCAACGGCCTGGTTGCGCACGCTCACGACCGCGCCGGCGATCGGCTCGCCCGCGACGGCACGCACGCTCCCCGTTACGGAGGCATCGGTCGCCTGGGCGGCGGCGGGGAGCGTCCCGCCGAGCAGCGCGGCGGTCAAGATCCCGCCGGACATCACGGAGAATTGCCTGAACTTGGTGCGCATGATCCCTCGGTTGCTGGTGACACAAGATGCGGCGTCCCCGACTTGGGAACACCGCATCTTACCCACGCCGGATCACCGGACCGGCCGCGCTCAGCAACGTGGACGTACCAGGTGAGACCGCTTTGGCCCCGCGAGCGACACCAGGCGCACGGCGGACTCGAGCACCTCCAGCGTGACCTCCCACTCGCCGCCCGGGCGGGCGTAGGTCCGTCCGCCAGCAGCGCAACCGCCGACATGATCTGACCCGGCGTGCAGGAGCCGCACTAAGGAGCGCGAGCTCTCGCCGGTTCGCGCGCCCCGGAAAAGCTACCCCGTCGAGCGGAGGCGGCAACGAGAGACTCACGCCCATCTGGAAGGGCGACGGCTGCCCCGCTCGCCGTGATCGCCGCTCCCGCCATTCACCTGGTTCCAAGCAGGTGGATGGAAACCCCACGCCGAGCACACCCACCGCAAAGCCCTGTTGCCGCGCCGCGCCCCGCCCCTACATTGGGCAACCACCTCCCCGTCCACACCCGACCCGGCCCCCATGCCCACCCTCATAGGCGTACCGCGCGAGACGGCGCGGGGCGAGCGACGCGTAGCGCTGGTCCCGGAGGTCGTCGCGCGCCTCGTGACGGCGGGGTTCGAGGTGGTGGTGGAGAGCGGCGCGGGGCTGGGCGCGTATCACGACGACGATGCGTACCAGGCGGCCGGGGCCCGTATTGGCCACCGGGCGGCGGCCCTGGGAGCGGACGTAGTGGCGTGCGTGGCGGCGCCGGACGACGTCGAGCAGCTGCGCCCGGAGGCGGCGCTGGTGGGGATGCTGCGGCCGCTGGACGACCCGGAGGGGATGCGGCGGCTCGCGCGCACCGGGGTGATGGCGATCGCGCTGGAGATGGTGCCGCGCATCACCCGCGCGCAGAAGATGGACGCGCTCTCCGCGATGGCCACCGTCGCCGGCTACCGCGCCGTGCTGCTGGCGGCGGAGGCGCTCCCGCGCTTC